>JBQGEN010000123.1:0-1725 GCA_052039615.1 Sideroxyarcus sp.
GATGAAAATGATGCACGGCGCGTGCTTCTTCGCCTGCTCGAACATGTCGCGCACGCGCGCCGCACCGACTCCGACGAACATCTCGACGAAATCGGAACCGGAACTGGAAAAGAACGGCACCTTGGCGTCGCCCGCGATGGCCTTGGCCAGCAGCGTCTTGCCGGTGCCCGGGCTGCCCACCATCAGCACGCCGCGCGGGATGCGCCCGCCGAGGTTCTGGAACTTGGACGGGTCGCGCAGGAAGTCCACCAGTTCGGACACTTCTTCCTTGGCCTCGTCGCAACCCGCCACGTCGGCGAAGGTCACGCGCTCCTTGGTGTCGTCCAGCATGCGCGCCTTGCTCTTGCCGAACGAGAACGCGCCGCCGCCCTTGCCGCCCTGCATCTGGCGCATGAAGAAAATCCACACGCCGATCAGCAGCAGCATGGGGAACCACGAGATGAACAACTGGGTAAGGAAGCCCTGTTCCTCTTCCGGCTTGGCTTCGATCTTCACGCCGTTCTTGAGCAGGTCGGAAACCATCCAGATGTCGCTCGGAGCGTAGCTGGTGATGCGCTTGCCTTCGGTCGTCGTCGCCTTCAAGACACGGCCTTCGATGGTCACCTTCTCGATGTGCCCGGCCTTCACTTCTTCGAGGAACTGCGAATAATCCAGCTGCGCCTGCGCAGTCGCCTGCTGGCGCGCATTGAATTGATTGAAGACGGTCATCAGCACCAACGCCACGACCAGCCAGATTCCGACACTCTTGAACAGATTATTCACACTTGCTCCTTACATTGGCCCTACGCATCATCGAGCCCTGCACACGTACCTGCATTAGACACCGTCCGATGCCATTACTCAAGCTTGCCGAGCCCCACCAGGTACTGTTCGCTGCTGCGGTCGCGCGAAGCCTTTGGCTTGCGTGCGACCACTTTGGTAAAGTGGTCGCGCATCAGCTTCAGGTAATCTTCGAAACCCGCCCCATGAAACACCTTGACCAGGAACGATCCACCCGGCGCCAGGTGGTTGACAGCAAAATCCAGCGCCAGTTCAGCCAGATGCATGGCACGCGCCTGGTCCGCCGAACTCACGCCGCTTATATTGGGCGCCATGTCGGAAATTACAAGGCCGATCTGGCGACCTTCCAGCTTTTCTTCGAGTTGCGCCAGCACGCTGTCCTCGCGGAAATCGCCCTGGATGAACTCCACGCGCGGCAAGGGATGCAGCGGCAACAGGTCCAGGGCGATGATGCGCCCCTGCGGGCCCAGCCGGCCCGCCACCACCTGGCACCAGCCGCCCGGTGTCGCCCCCAGGTCCACCACTACCATGCCCGGCTTGATCAAGTGGTCGCGCTCGTCGATCTCCAGCAGCTTGTAGGCGGCACGCGAGCGGTAGCCCTCCTTCTGTGCAAGCTGCACATAAGGGTCGCTCACATGCTCGCGCATCCATTGTTTGCTGGTTTTAGAAGCCTTCATCGTTTAGAATCCGCGCCTTAAATCAAGAAGGTCAATATGTTAAATCTTTCCGTATCGCAACGCCTCGAACTCAAGGGGCGCGCCCACGCACTCAAACCCGTCGTCATCATCGGCAACGCCGGCCTGACGCCTGCCGTTCTTGACGAGATCGAGCGCAGCCTGAAAAGCCACGACCTGCTGAAGATCCGCGTGATAAACGACGACCGGGAAGCGCGCGAAGCCATGCTGCAGGAGATATGCGAAGTACTGAAGGCGGGGCCGGTGCAAC
>JBQGEN010000124.1:0-4299 GCA_052039615.1 Sideroxyarcus sp.
GGGTGGAAGACTTCGCGCCAGCGCACACCGCCGCCCCCCGCCTCCTGTACGGGGGAGGGGTGGGGTGGGGGTGAAATCGGTGACCATATCTGCAATTGGTTGACTAGCCCTTGCGCCCGCTGCCAGCAATTCTCCAACCCCTCGCTCCGCTCCGCCTGCTTCTCCAGCAGCCCGGTGAGGTTCTTCAGCTTCTCCCCCAGCGTCTTCAGCGCAGGCGCGAACTCCCTGAAGCTCTCCGCCACATCCGCCGCCATACGTCCTTCCTTCTTGAACACCAGCCGCAAATCGCGTGCCGCCTTGTCCAGTTCGTCGCACGCCACCGGCAGCGCCGCGAAGTCCTTGGCGTTGGAAAGCGCCTCGATGCGCGCATCCTGCGACAGGTCGAACAACTGCGAAGTGGACAGGCTCTCGCCGAAGAACAGGCTGGCTGTCTCCGGCAACTGGTGCGCCTCGTCGAAGATCACCGTGTTACAGGCGGGCAGCAGCTCGGCCACGCCCTCGTCGCGCAGCATCACGTCTGCGAAGAACAGGTGATGGTTCACCACCACCACGTCAGCCTCCATCGCCTCCTTGCGCGCCTTGAGCACGAAGCATTCGCCGTGTTGCGGGCATTCCTGGCCGAGGCAGTTGTCGCGTGTGGAGGTCACGTGCATCCAGATCGGCGCATTCTCCGGCACGTCTGCCAGCCCGCTCTTGTCGCCGCTCTGCGTCACCTTGGTGTAGGTCACGATTTTCGCCAGATGCTTCACGTCTTCGCGCGTCTTGAATAGCCCGTTGGATTGCGCCAGCGACAGATGGTAGTGGCAAACGTAGTTGGAACGTCCCTTGAGCAGCGCCACCGAAACCGGCGCCTTCAAGGCATCGCGCACCATCGGCAGGTCTTTCTGGAACAGCTGGTCCTGCAGGTTCTTGGTGCCGGTGGAGATCACCACCTTGCCGCCCGCCAGCAGCGCCGGCACCAGATAGGCAAAGGTCTTGCCCGTGCCCGTGCCCGCCTCGGCCACCAGGATGGCGTTGTCGCGTATCGCCTCCGCCACGGCCAGCGCCATCTCGCGCTGCTGCGCGCGCGGACGGAACGATGCGACCTCGGTGGCTAGCGGGCTTTGTTCGGAAAAGAAACGTTCTACTTCGGTGGTCACGGCAGGGATGGGTAGGTAGGACAAACGGTATATGGTTATTCGCGGAGGGCAGCGTTATAGTGCGGTGGGGATTTTACGCGACTAAATACCGAATCGCATGTAATTGGGAAATTTTGTTCAGTATCGATTTACTTGAAAGAAAAGTACAAATGAAATACAGCGACGATACAGATGGAAATCGCAAGGCCAACATTGAATACATAAACAAGCGCTGGGAACAACTATATGGGCTCGATTTGGAATTTGGCGGTGAAGGGATCAAGTACCTACTATTTGTGAATGCTGGTGCTGCAGTAGCTGTTTTGGCATTTCATGGTTCAGTCGCATCAGTTCGAGATATGGTTTGGCCAAAGATTATGCTTGGCTTTTTTGTGATTGGCGTCATTCTTATTGGAGTGCTGCATATCGCAAGGCATTGGGCTGTTACTTCGCTATTCGCGAAATGGCAGAAATCGGTTGAAGACTATTTTTCTGACTCTAAGGGGTGGTTGGAAATAATGAGTGATGATCGGGAGCGATCTAAAAAAAGCCTATGGGCGGCAGAGATTGCCTATGTTTGCTCGTTCTTATGTTTCGTCATTGGTGCAGCAATTGGAATGTTTAATTTTTCAACGTTAACTAGTGGAGAAAATTATGTCAGAAAAGAAGCCACCACCACCACAGCCGGTTCCAAAACCAACGACAGAACAGCCGTCGACCGGCAAGACATTGGACGAGGTGAGGGTAAGAAGATCGGTGATGCCAATCATGCCGGCGCCACCCCCACCCCCCAAGAAAAAATGAAGTCAGTTCAAGTGACGCCTGTTAGTGGTGTCAGTGCGGGGCAGTAGCCAAGAATCAGCTTCCTATCCTTTGAAGAAAGGAGCATTGAAATGGCTAAGAAAACCTATCCGTTATCCGAAGTCTATCGCCTGCTGGAGCCGGGGCCGGTGGTGATGGTGACCACCGCCAGCAAGGGCAAGCCGAACGTCATGAGCATGTCGTGGCACACGATGATGGAGTTCGAGCCGCCGCTGGTGGGATGCGTGCTGAGCGGGCGCAACTACAGCTTCGAGGCGCTGACGAAGACGAGGCAGTGCGTGCTCAACATCCCGACGGCGTCCCTCGCCGAGAAGGTGGTGGGAGTGGGCGGCAAGTCGGGGAAGAAGGTGGACAAGTTCAAGAAGTTCGGCCTGACGCCGGTGCCTGCATCCACGGTGAAGCCGCCGCTGATCGACGAGTGCTACGCCAATCTCGAATGCGTGGTGCACGACACGCGGCTGGTGAACAAGTACAACTTCTTCGTGCTGGAGGTGGTCAAGGCCTGGATAGACCCGACCAAGAAGAATCCGCGCACGCTGCACCATACCGGCAGGGGCGTGTTCAGGGTGGCACGCAAGACCATCAAGCTGCGCACCAAGGTGAAGTGATGACGTTGCTGCGTTATGCGATCGCGTGGCTGGCCATGCTGGTGGCGGCCTTCGTCAATGGCGGCTTGCGCGAGTTCACCTACGGCCGGCATCTGTCGGCGTTGGCCGCGAACCAGCTTTCCTGCCTGACCGGCATCATCCTGCTGGGAACGGTGATCTATCTGTACCAGCGCCGCTGGCCGTTCGCTTCGGCGCGGCAGGCGTGGTGCGCCGGGCTGTTCTGGATGGCGCTGACGGTGGCGTTCGAGTTCCTGTTCTTCCATTACGTCGGCGGCGAACCGTGGGAGGCGTTGCTGGCGAACTACGATATAGTGCATGGTCGCCTGTGGCCGCTGGTCCTGCTGTGGGTGGCGGTTGCTCCCTATTTGTTTTATCGCTATGCCTCGCGCGTCAGGAGATAAGCGTTGGTAGTGCTTTCCTTGTTGCTGGTAGCCGGCATCGTTGCCGCCGTTTTCTACATACTGCGCATCAGGCGCAGGCTGGCGCGCGACCTCGCCGAGCGCAAGCTTTCCGAGCAGCGCGAAAAGAACCGCAACCATGTGCTGGAGTTGCTGGCCCATGGCGCGCCGCTCGCCAAGATACTGGGGGCCATCGTGCTGGGGGTGGAGCAGCAGCAGCCGGACTTGCTGTGCAGCATCATGCTGCTCGACAGCGAGGGCAAGTATCTGGTGACCGGCGCGGCGCCCAGCCTGCCCGATTCCTATAACGCTGCGTTCGACGGCATCGAGGTCGGGCTCGGGGTCACGTCTTTCGGCACTGCCGCATTCACCGGCCAGCGCGTCATCGTCGAGGATATCCAGAGCCACCCCTACTGGGCGGACCACAGGGAGATCGCGGGCCGGGCCGGGCTGGGCGCGTGCTGGGCGGAGCCCATCCGTTTTGCTTCCGGCAAGGTGCTCGGCGTTTTTGCCATCTACCACCGTCAGACGCACAAGCCCGACGCGGCGGAGATCCGAGTGATCGAACAGGCAGCCAATCTGGCGGAGATCGCGCTGGGCCGCAGCCATGCCGACCGGGCGCTGAAGGAGAACGAGAGGATGCTCTCCGACATTCTGGAGAACGTCAGTGCCTGCATCTACCTGAAGGACATGCAGGGCCGCTATCTGTTCGCCAACCGCCTGCTGCGCGAGCGCTTCGCCGCGCCGATGGAAGAGATCGTGGGCTACGACGACAGCAAGTTCTTCGATGCCGGCACCGCCGCCAACATGCGCCAGGACGATCTGCGTGTGCTGCGCGAAGGCGAGACGCTGGAAGCAGAGGAGATCGTGCTCAACATCATCGCCGGGGTGACGCAGGTGTTCATGACGGTGAAGCTGCCGTTGCGGCGCGAGGATGGCAGCATCTACGCCCTGTGCGGCATCTCCACCGACATCTCCGAGCGCAAGGACATGGAGGAGCACATGCAGCACATGGCGCAATACGACGCGCTCACCCATCTGCCCAACCGCGCCTTGTTCACCGACCGCCTGCAGCAGGCGATCACTGCCGCCCAGCGCAACGGCACACGTCTGGCGCTGATGTTCATCGACCTGGATCGGTTCAAGCCGGTCAACGATACCTACGGCCATGCCGTGGGTGACCTGTTACTGAAGGATGTCGCGCTGCGCATCCAGGATTGCCTGCGCGAGTCGGATACCGTGGCGCGCATAGGCGGCGACGAGTTCGTCGTCCTGCTGCCGGCGATCGAGGTGGAGCAGGACGCCGTAAGGGTAGGGAAGAAGATACTGGATGCGCTCAGACGGCCGTTCGAG
>JBQGEN010000125.1:0-2388 GCA_052039615.1 Sideroxyarcus sp.
CTTAGCGGCTGGGACCATGTTGGCAGTTCTGCCCGTAGTTATTGTCTTCCTATTTGCACAGCGCCGTTTCATTGAAGGGATCACCATGACGGGCATGAAGGGCTAAAAGAATGATAGCCAAGCCGAGTTTCTTTAATTCCAAGAGATTCTCTCAAATCTTGTTCATGGCGGTGGTCTTCATACCGATGGTGATGTATTTCATGCTGTTCATCATTATTCCGTTATTGATGGGTTTCTGGGGCAGTCTCACCAACTGGACCGGATTTGCCGTTGAACAAAAATTTATCGGACTGGATAACTATGCCCGCTTGTTAAACGATAAAATCTTCCAGCGCGCACTTCTCAACACTTTCCTTTACGTAGCCATGTATCTTCCAGGGGCGGTCGGATTGGGACTGGGGATGGCATTGATCATCGAAGCAACCGGAGTATTTAAACAATTATTCCGAACGGTATATTTCATCCCGGTGGTCACCTCCACGATTGCAACTGCTTTAGTGTGGGCCTGGCTCTACCAACCATCCTTGGGATTATTCAATATGCTACTCAAGATGATTGGGGTGGCCCCACTGCTCTTCCTGCGCTCCGAGACCCAGGCGCTGCCTTCTATTGTCGTCTATGCGCTTTGGAAAAACATGGGTTATATCATGGTGTTGTTTATGGCCGGGTTGGCCTCGATCAGCTCGGTTTATTATGATGCGGCCAAGGTGGATGGCGCCGGGCCGCTGCAGTTATTCCGGCACATCACGGTGCCGCTGCTGCGCCCTACGTTTGTTTTTGTGCTGATTACCACGATGATCGACGCAATGAAATTGTTCGGCCCGGTATTAGTAATGACCACCCCGGAGGCGTACACTGGCGCTCCTGGTGGGCCAAAGAATGCCACGATGGTGCTCTCTCTCTACCAATGGATGGTCGCCTTCCGGGAGGGGCAGCTCGGTTATGGCTCCGCAATGGGCGTGGTGCTTTTTTTCATCATGTTGATCTTCACTGTGATCCAGCTGCGCACATTAAGAGTGCAGTGGGAATATTGACCCGACCTCCTTATCCTATGGCTTCCCTCGCCTGATATGTTTAATATCCACGATCCCAACCGTCATTGGGGATGCCGCGTCAACGACCAGGTGACGTGGCACAACCTTCGCGCCTTGATCCTTCAGAACGAGCTGCTGCAAATCGTGGTCCTGGTAGATAAAGGAGGCGAGATCATCCAGTTTTTGTATAAGCCCCTGGATATCGATTTCCTCTGGCGCGCGCCGAACCAGGTTCAGTCTCCCGATCGATTCGTGCGGGCAGCCGGCTCCTCCGTCTCTCCCTTCTTCGACCATTGGGACGGGGGATGGATCGAGATCCTCCCGAACGGTGGACCGGCGTGTGAGTACAAGGGCGGCCCGTTTGGCTTCTATGCCGAGACGATTAATGTCCCCTGGAGCTGCACGATCCTGGAAGACCGCCCGGAGCGGGTCCGGGTCGCCCTTTGGGTTCGGTTAGCGCGCCTGCCCCTGCTGGTTCAAAAAACACTGACCCTTGAATCTGGGATAGCTGCTCTATTCATTGAAGAGAGAGTCAGCAACGAAGGCAGCGAGCCGATCGACTTCATGTGGGGCCACCATCCTGTTGTCGGAGCGCCGTTCCTCGACGCCTCTTGCCGGATTGCCGCCCCGGACTGCTCTGTCGAGATCTTCGGCCCAGAAGATGGTCCGGACCACCGCATGGGGCTTCACCAAATCGGGCGCTGGCCGATCATCAAAGACCGTGAAGGCGGCCCTCTTGACTTAAGAGTGGTCCCACCGCGTTCCGGCCGCACCATGGACAACTGCTATTTATACGGCTTCGACAGAGGTTGGGTGGCTATAACCAATCCAGATCTGAAGATCGGTTTCGGGCTGGCATGGGACCACACGGTTTTCAAATACTTATGGCTTTGGCAGGCATTAGGCGGGGGAATAGGATATCCCTGGTTCGGCAGAACCTATAATATCGGCATAGAGCCCTGGTCGAGCTACCCATGCTCCGGCTTGCTGGAGAGCATCAAGAATAGCACTGCCGTACAGGTAGCAGCCGGCGAGTCGCTTGATTCTTGGGTGACAGCCGCTGCCTATCCCGGGAAGGAAGATGTCAGCTTCATTGCTCGGGATGGCACTGTCGTACGATCAACCAATAAACAAAGCTGAGAGAGATTGCTGGGTTTAAGCAAGGAGAAGAGGCAATTCGTTTATGTCAGAGAAAATGGAAGCAATAGTGTGGGATGGCACGCCCTATCCGGGCTGCTTGAGCTACCAGCAGGTGGAAATCCCAAAGCCGGCGACTGGCTGGGTGTTATTCAACACGCGGGCTGTCGGTATCTGCGGCTCCGACTTGCATATCTTGTATGGTGAGATCAATTAT
>JBQGEN010000126.1:0-1590 GCA_052039615.1 Sideroxyarcus sp.
CCGGGATCCAAAGAAGGAGCAGAAGACGGCGGATTTCTACGCCTGCTACGCTGAGACCAGCGCGGACGCCCTGATCGGCCTGTGCGAGACGATCAAGGAAGCGACCGGGGGCGAGAAGCTGGCGGGCGCTTTCTTTGGCTACCTGATGGAGCTGGCCTGGAACAACTGTTTCTTCACCGATGGTGCTTACGCGTTAGAGGAGGCAGAGGTATCCACTTTACAGCGCAGCGGGCACCTGGGGCTGCGCAAGGCTCTCCGGTCGCCTGCGGTGGATTTCTTCGTCAGCCCTTACGGGTACGCCTTCCGCGGCCTGGGGGGCGACTGCCTGCCCATGCAGCCCACGGAAGCGCTGCGCCTCCACAACAAGCTGTACCTGCTGGAAGAAGATACGTTAATGCACAACAGCTTCGACCCGGGCGGGCGCATGCACCCTGTGACCCATTCTATCGCCATCTACCAGCGCAACTTCGCCCAGGTGGTCACGCACAGCCTGGGGATCACCTGGTTGGAGTGCAATGTGTTTCCCGAAAGTCCCTTCATCCTGGAGGAGGCGCGGCGGCTGTACCGGCGCTTCCAGCCGTTGGGCGAATGGTCACTGCAGCTCGAGCGGGGGCCGCGCGCTGAGGTGGCAGTGCTGCTCGATGACGAGTCATTCTTCTACGAAGCGAACCGTAACAATCTCGATCTGCCGGCGATCTGGCAGCAGCGCGTGATCAGTCTGAACCGTTTCGGGGCCCCTTACGACCTGTTCCTGCTGGAGGATCTGCTAGAGGGAAACCTCCCGCCCTACAAGCTGTATGTTTTCCTGAATGCCGTCCACCTGGATCAGAAGCGGCGGGCCGCCCTGCGGGAGACTGTCTGCCGGGAGAACCGGACCGCCCTCTGGCTGTACGCTTCGGGCTATTTGAACCGCGACGCCGCTGGCCCGGAAGCCGGCCTGGCTCATATGAGCGACCTGACCGGCTTCCGCTTCGGGCGGGGCCTGGCTTACTGGTCGCCCTTCTTGCATATCACCGATTTCAACCACCCTATCACGTGCAACCTGCCCCAGGACCTGTTCTGGGGCACCACGCGCTCGCTCGCCCCGATCTTCCACCTGGAGGATCCCGAAGCGCAGGTGCTGGGCGAGGTGGTCTACGGGCTGGGGCGCTGCCGGGCTGGCCTGGGGGTGAAGAGGTTCCACCCCGGCACCTCGCAGGCCTGGAATTCGATTTATCACGCCACGCCCAACGTACCGCCTCAGTTACTGCGCGGCATCGCACGCTGGGCGGGGGTGCACATTTATAGCGAGGCTGGGGATGTGTTGTACGCCACGCCCGAGCTGCTGGCGGCGCATACGGTAGCCGGCGGGCCGCGCCAGTTCAGCCTGCCCGCGCCGGTGGAGGTCGTTTACGATCTCTACCGGGGGACGGTCGTGGCGCAGGAAACGAACGCCTTCATCGTACAGCTCCCCCCGGCCTCCACCGCGCTGTTCTATACGGGAAGGGCGGAGAGGTTGGAGTCTTTAAAATAAAGTTCTTCGTGGTTTAAGGTTTCCCTTACGCTTCCTGCGGGGAGGGAGCGGCTGCCCGGCGGCGCTGGAGGCCGATC
>JBQGEN010000127.1:0-4400 GCA_052039615.1 Sideroxyarcus sp.
AGCTTGTCGAAGCCTGCTATGTATTCGGCTTGATTGAACGTTCACCCTTCGACAGGCTCAAGGCGAACGGAGAGTTGCATTAATGTCAATGAGTATAAAAACCAAATTCACCTCCTGCCCCTGCGGCAGCACCAAGAAATACAGCGACTGCTGCGCCCGCTACATCGAAGGTGACGAGCCCGCCCCCACCGCCGAAGCCCTCATGCGCTCGCGCTATACCGCCTACACGCGGCTGGCCGAAGGCTACCTGCTGGCGACTTGGCATCCCTCCACGCGCCCGGCATCATTAAGTCTGGCGGAAGACGTTTCGACCAAGTGGATCGGCCTCGAAGTGCAGCGCCACGAACAACAGGACGCCGGCCATGCCATCGTCGAATTCGTCGCGCGCTACAAGGTGGGCGGCCGCGCGCAGCGCATGCATGAGGTGAGCCGCTTCGTGCGCGAGGGCGGGCGCTGGTTTTATGTGGATGGCGACGTTGCCTGAAGCGGGCCACGCGGTAGCCGGACCGCATATCGCGGCAGGCAAATGCTGAGTACAATCGGCACAAGGTAGCCAGCTCATCAGCTGGCATCTGAAAGGATGGTCGATCACGTGAATGCCATGCCAACGCCAGTCGATCGGACACGCAAACCGGCTTACGCCCAATGGCTCTGGCTAGGCCTTGCCCAGATCGTTTTGGGCGGGGCGCTGGCGTTCAATCTCTACCTCGAGCATGGTCGCGCGGCATCGCGCGAACAGGACCGCCTCGCGACGCAGGCACGGGTGATCACCGAAAACATGGGGCACCAGTTGGCGAGCGCCAACCTTGCGCTGGAAAGCGTGCGTGGCGACCTGCCCCACTGGATAGGCTCGGGGCGCCAAGAAGGAATACGCCACCTCAAGGCGCTCACCAGCGCCATGCAGGGGATACGCACCATCAACGTCATGGATGCGAAGGGCAGGGTGATCGCCTCGAACCAGCCGGCGCTGATCGGCAGGGACCTCGGTTACCGCGAATATTTCCAGGCCGTCAAACAGCGCCCCGACGCGGACGCGCTTTACGTTTCGCCTCCATTCCAGACCGTGCTCGGCGTGTTCGCCATCAACATCTCGCGCATGATCCCCGGCCCGCGCGGCGAGTTTGCCGGGATCATGTCCGTGACACTCGATCCCGAGTATTTTCGGACCCTGATGATGTCCGTGCAATATGCGCCGGACATGTGGGTGTCGGTGGCGCACGGCGACGGCCTGTTGTTCCTGATGATGCCCGATCGTGACGGCGTGCAGGGCATGAACATCGCCCAGCCCGGTTCGTTTTTCACGCGGCACCGCAACAGCGGCAAGGAGGCAGAGGTGCTCACGGGCAGGGTGTATGCCACCGGGGAGACGCGGATGATGGCGTTGCGCACCATCCATCCGTCCCGACCGAAGATGGATAAAGCGCTGGTGGTGGCCGTCAGCCGCGACCTTGATGCGGTCTTCCAGATATGGCGCCAGAACGCGCTGGTCCAGACTGGGCTGTTCGGGTTGATTGCGGCCGCTTCCTTCACGGGATTGCTTGTCCACCAGCGCCGCCAGCGCAAGCTCGAACAGCAGGTGGCAGGTGCGCGGGTACTGGCCGAGCGCTTCAGCCTGGCGCTCGATCGCATCCCCACCTACATCTACATGAAGGATCAGCAGCGCCGCTACGTGTACGCCAACCGGCCGACCCTGGAACTGTTCAACTGCACGGAAGAAGAGCTCCGCGGCAGCGCCGATGCGTGCTTCTTCCCGCCCGAGACGGTCGCCCAGCTGCATGACATCGACAGCCGGGTGCTTGAACACGGCGCAGACACGGCCGAGAAAGTCGTCTCCCGGGGGGAGGATGGCACCCGGCGCGTCTACTGGGAGGTCAAGACGCCGATCTACGAAGAAGAAGACAAAACCAGGATATGGGGACTGTGCGGCATCTCCACCGATATCACCGAGCTTGAGTTGCTGAAAGAGAAGCTAGAGCAGCAGGCACAACAGGATTATCTGACCGGACTCTCCAACCGCCGCCATTTCATGGATCAGGGGCAGGCGGAACTTTCCCGCGCACGGCGTTATGGCACGCCGCTTTCCCTGCTCATGCTCGACATCGACCGCTTCAAGAACATCAACGACACGCATGGGCACAAAGCGGGCGACATCGTGCTGCAGCGGTTGAGCGAGGTCATGCGCGAGACGCTGCGTTCGGTCGATATCATCGGGCGCATGGGCGGCGAAGAGTTCGCCATCCTGCTGCCCGAGACCGACCTGAAACGGGCGACCGAGGTCGCCGAGCGCCTGCGCGAGAACGTCGCCCACGCCCTGGTCGCGGTGGAAGCCGCCACGCCGCTGCAGTTCACGGTCTCGATCGGCGTATCCGGCATAAAGGAAAAAAATGCCACCCTCGACACCCTGCTCAACCAGGCCGACTGGGCGCTGTATGAAGCCAAGGAAGGCGGACGCAACAAGGTGTGCGTGGCCTAGCCTGACATCGGGCTGGCGTCGATCGCAGGTCTCGTCCGGAGCGCGTGCCGGATTCTTTTGAATCCTTGCGCAGAGCCACTACAATGCGCTCATCCCAACCTGAAGCGCAAAGCCATATACGAGCATGAACACGGAAACCGAAAACAACTACCTGGTGATCACCGCCTCCGGCGAGGACAAGGTCGGCCTCGTCGACCGGCTCTCGGGCCGCATCGCCGACAGCGGATGCAATATCGAGGAGAGCCGCATGGCCGTGCTGGGCGGGAAGTTCGCCCTCATCATGCTGGTCGCAGGCCCCTGGCACGCGCTCTCCAAGCTGGAAACGCAACTACCCGTGCTCGGCCAGCAGCTTGGCCTCACCATCATTCACGAGCGCACGCAGAAGCGCTCACGCACCGAGCCGGCCATCCCCTACAGCGTCGAAGTCGTGGCCATGGACCACCCCGGCATCGTGCGCAATCTCTCGGCCTTCTTCTCGCGCAACGGCATCAACATCGAAGAACTGCAGACCACCACCTATCCCGCACCGCACACCGGCACGCCGATGTTCTCCGTGGTCATGACCGTGGGCATCCAGGCCAAGGTGCACATTCCTACCCTGCGCAGCGACTTCCTCGATTACTGCGACGACCTCAACCTGGATGCGACGTTCGAGCCGGTGCGGGGGTGAGGGGGGGCGGCTGGGAAGCGGTTAGGCGCAATAATGCTCCCCTGAGCTTGTCGATGGGCGGCGGGCATTGCGCGAATGCGTAACTTCAAAACAAACGGTGCAATGCGCTGCACTTATTGCACTCGCTGGCTGAAGGGGGCGATGAAATGAAAACCTCCAGCCCGGCGTTCAGATTCGTTCCCCCCGGTTGCCGGGGCGTCAGAGCATCATTGCCGGTGGATGTACGGAAGGAGATTGGGCCATGTCGGACGTGATTGCAGAAGTGACAATCGAGTATCTACAAGGCTTCGCCGATGCGTGGAATCGTCACGATGTCGATGCCCTCATGTCGTTCATGAGCACCGATTGTGTCTTCGAAGCCTCTGCAGGCGCGGAGATCTTCGGCACCAGGTACGCGGGGCGTGAGGCAGTGCGAGATGGCTTCGCTGAAGTCTGGGCGACCTTCCCCGATGCCCACTGGGGCAACGCGCGCCATTTCGTCCATGGGGACAGGGGCGTGTCCGAGTGGACGTTCACTGGGACGAGAACGGACGGTACGTTCGTGGAAGTCCATGGTTGTGATCTGTTCACCTTTCGAGACGGCAAGATCGCGCTGAAGGACTCCTACCGCAAGAACCGCCCCCTCGGTAGTCCTGCGCGCTGAGACCATCCGTATCGATTTGCATCCATGATGTCCAATCCTCTCAGTTTTCGGACGCTGTTCATGTCAAACGTCAGGCGGTACGAAATCTGGCACGAAAGGTAATCGGAGTCATGAAGACCCAGTACTACACAGCGTCAAGCCTGGATGGATTCATCGCGACCGAGGATGACTCGCTGGAGTGGCTGTTCCCTCTTGCGGATCTGCATGACTCCAGCTACCCGGATTTCATTGCCGGGGTCGGCGCACTGGCAATGGGGGCCGCCACCTACGAGTGGATCGTGCGCAAGTCCGACAAGGTCGCAGCCGAGGCCGGATCCCCTTGGCCGTACACTCAGCCTGCCTGGGTATTCACCAGTCGCATACTCCCGGTAACGGAAGGTGCAGACATCAGGTTCGTGAAGGGTGATGTGCGCCAGGTCCACAATGAGATGAGCAAAACCGCCGGGGAAAAGAACATCTGGATCGTTGGTGGCGGAGACCTGGCGGGGCAGTTCCATGATGCAGGACTTCTGGATGAACTCATCATTCAGATTGGCTCGGTTATCTTGGGCCGAGGCAAGCAGCTGTTTCCGCGCCGAGTCCTGAGCCCTATCCTGCGCCTTGTTTCAGTTCGC
>JBQGEN010000128.1:0-6487 GCA_052039615.1 Sideroxyarcus sp.
GCGCTTGGCGCGCAGCGCGATCTGCTGCGCCGATTCTTCGCCGCTGACGTAGAGGACTTTTCTGGTGGTGGAGAGATGCGCCAGCGCCTGCAGCAGCAGGGTGGATTTGCCGATGCCGGGGTCGCCGCCGATCAGCACCACGCCGCCCTCGACCAAGCCTCCGCCCAGCACGCGGTCGAACTCGGCGATGCCGGTGGGCGTGCGCGACACTTCCGCCGCCTCCACTTCAGCCAGCTGCTGCAACTTCCCCGATGCCGCCAGCGCGCTGTAGCGGTTCTTGCCCGCCGACGGCAGCGCTTCCGCCACCGTTTCCACCAGCGTGTTCCACTCGCCGCAATGCGGGCACTGGCCTTGCCATTTGGGGGATTGTCCGCCGCACTCGGTGCAGCTGTAGAGGGTTTTCGCTTTGGCCATGGGTATCGATATCGCACATCAGGATGAGGCGGGGCAATCTACCAGCATTGGCCTCCGCGCACCACCGCCCGCCCCCGGGCGGCGTCGCTTCAGTCGGTGAAGGTGAAGTTCTTTTCCCGGAACAGCGTGAGGCAACTATCCACCGCCGCCGGATCATAGATCACGCCGCGCCCCTTGCTGATCTCGTCCAGCGCCGCTTCCAGCCCCAGACTGGCCCGGTACGGGCGATGCGACGACATCGCCTCCACCACGTCGGCCACGGCCAGTATCTTCGCCTCGGGCAGGATCTGCTCGGCCTTCAGCCCCTGCGGATAACCCGAGCCATCCAGGCGTTCGTGGTGCTGCAGCACCGCCTGCGCGATCGGCCACGGGAATTCGATCTCCTTCAGGATGTCGTAGCCGAGCTGCGGGTGGATCTTGATGAGATTGAATTCGATATCGGTGAGCACCGTCGGCTTGCTGAGGATCTCGGCCGGGACGCGGATCTTGCCGAGGTCATGCACGATGCCGGCCAGACGGATGCCGTGCACCTGCTCCTCCGGCAGCCCCTGCAGGCGCGCGATGGCCACCGCCAGTTCGGCCATGCGGCGCTGGTGCCCGGATGTGTAGGGATCGCGCATCTCGACCGTGGCGGAAATGGCCTGCAGCGCCTCCTCCAGGCTGGCGCGCAGGCGGTCGGCGTATTGCTGGCGGTCCTTGTAGGCCTGGTCGCGCTCGTTGCGCGTGCGCAGGCTCACGATGCCGAACGCCAGGTCGCCGGCCATCTCCTCGAGCAGCGCCACCTGATCCGCGCCGAAACCATCCGCCTCCGCCGCGTAGATCGTCAGCGTTCCGATGACCGTCCCATTCTCCTTGAGCGGCAGGGCAATGCTGGAAGCGAAGCCGAACTGGCCCGCCCGCTCGCGCCAGGGTTCCATGCGCGGGTCTCCGGCGATGTCGCGGATGATCTGCGTCTGGCCGGTGCGCACCGCCATGCCGGTCGGCCCGCGCCCGAGCGGCTGGTCGTCCCAGGTGAGTTGCAGCTCGTCGACTAAATCCCGGCCTTTGCCGGAGACTGCCATCGGTCGGATGGTTTTTTGCTCGTCCTGCTGCACGTAGCCGACCCAGGCCAGCACGTAGCCCGCGTCGGTCACCGCGCGGCACATTTCCTCCAGCAGCGACATCTCATCCCGGCCGTGGATCAGCGCGCGGTTGCCGGCGCTGAGCGCCCGCAGCGTGCGGTTGAGACGGCGCAAGTCTTCCTCCGCCGCCAGCCGCGCGCGCGCGCTCTGTTCCGCCGCCAGCGCCCGCTGCACCGCCGGTGCCAGCCGCGCCAGCCGGTCTTTCAGCACGTAATCCCGTGCGCCCGCGTGAATCAGCTCCACGGCCTCGATGTCGCTGAGTGCGCCTGTGACCATCACCACCGGGATGTCCGGATGGTCGCGCTGCATCATTTCCAGAGCGGCCATGCCGTTGAAGTCGGGCAGCTTGTAATCGGACAGGACGATGTCCGGACGGAACTCCACCAGCGCGCGCGTGAACGCGTCGCGCGTCTCCACGCGCTGCGAGACGAAGACAAGCCCCGCCTTGCGCAGTTCGTGCTCTTCCAGCTCGGCATCGGTGGGCGTGTCCTCCAGCATCAGGACGCGCAACTCCCGGTTCACGGTCGCCTGCTCCATGCTCACGTCTTCACCGGCGGATGGTTCACCAGCAACCAGTACATGCCCAGCTCCGACACCGTCTTGGCGAATTCGTCGAACTCCACCGGCTTGCTGATGTAGCTGTTGACGCCGAGGCTGTAGCTCTCCGCCACATCGCGATCCTCCTTGGACGAGGTCAGCACCACCACCGGGATGGTGCGCGTGCGTTCATCGGCCTTGATCCGGCGCAGCACTTCCATGCCATCCACCTTGGGCAGGCGCAGATCGAGCATGATGACCTTGGGACCGTTGGTCACGCTGCGCGCGGAAAACGCGCCCTGCGCGAAGATGAAATCCAGCGCCTCGGCGCCGTCCTTCACCCATTCCAGCTTGTTGGCGAGGTTGCTCTTCTTCAGCGCCCGCATTGCCAGTTCGGCGTCGGTCGGATTATCTTCAACCAGCAGGATCTCCACTTCTTTCACGGTGTCATCCATGGTCTTTCTCCTTGGTCGGTAATGCGAAATAGAACGTCGCGCCCTCGTTGACCTTGCCTTCCGCCCACACCCGCCCGCCGAGGCGGGTGACGATGCGCTTGACGATGGCGAGGCCGATGCCGGCGCCCTCGAACTCGGCCACGCCGTGCAGGCGCTGGAACACGCCGAACAGCTTGTCCGCGTAGCGCATGTCGAAGCCGACGCCGTTGTCCCTCACATAGTAAATGATTTCAGCGCCCTTGATGGAGGCCCCCACCTGAATACTCGGGTGCTCCTTGGGGGCGCTGAATTTGATGGCATTGGACAGCAGGTTGAAGAACACCTGGCGCAGCATGCTGCGGTCGGCGATGGTGTGCGGCAGACTGTGGATGTCCAGCCTGAATTCGCGCCCGGCCATGGCCGGCTTGAGTTCTTCCAGCACTTCGCGCAGCAGCCCGTCCATGTTGACCTCGGCCGGCAGCATCGCCTTGTGCCCGGTGCGGGAGAAGGCGAGCATGTCGTCGATGTATTGCGCCATTTTTTTGGCGTTGTCGCGCACCACCCGCAGCAGCCGCATACCCTCGTCGTCGAGCCGCTGCGCATGCTCGTCGAGCAGTATCTTGGAGAAGCCGTCGATCGCGCGCAGCGGGATGCGCAGGTCGTGCGAGGCCGAGTAGTTGAAGTTCTCCAGGTCGTAGATGGCGGTCTCGAGTTCGGCGGTGCGCTGCGCCACGCGCTCCTCCAGGCCCGCGTTGAGCCGGGATATCGCCGCTTCGGCCGCCTTGCGCTCGGTGATGTCGCGGTTGCTGACGCGGCGCCCCATGAAGCGGTCGTCGCGCCCGAATACCGAACGGCAGCCATGGGCGATCCAGCGTATCTCGCCATCCTTGCGCACGATGCGGAAGTCCACGGCCGCCTCGTCCAGGTGAGCGACATCGTGGCGATGGTGCTGCATCCGCGCCTGGTCGTCCGCATGGACGATGCGCAGCAGCAGTTGCGGATCGTCCATGAATTCCGCCTGCGTATAACCGGTCACCCGCTCGCACGACGGCGTCATGAACAGGATCTTTCCCTCGCTCCCCTCCCAGTATTCCCAGTCGTAGGTGTAGTCGGCCACGGTATGGAATTTTTCCTCCTCTCGCGCCAGCTCCAGCGTGACGGCCTGTTGCCGCCGCCAGATGCGGTGGATCAGCCAGGACAGCAGCAGCCCGACCATGCTGAAGAAACCGGTCAGCACCAGGATCTTGGCCGCCTGCCCTCGCCACGGCGCCATGTATTCGGCGGTGGCGCGGCCGACTACGGCATACAGCGGGTGGGCCGGCACCTTGTGCACCGCGAAGCGGCGTTCGACGCCGTCGACCGTGCGGTTAGTAATATAGGTGCCAGCATCGCGCCCCGAGTCGACCAACGCCTGCAGTTCGGGCACCTCCAGCCGCTGCCCCAGGACCTTGTCGATATCCCTGGGCACCGGGTGCCGCGCGTAGATGCGCAGCCCCGCGTCGCGCAGCGACACCGAGCCGTGCGCGCCGACATCCAGCGCGGAAAAGTCCTTGACCAGATACTCCAGCGCGACATTGGCGTAGACCACGCCGGCGAAAGACCCGTCCGGCTGGTGCAGGGCGCGCGAGGCGACGATGACCCATTTCTTGTCGATGCGCGCCAGCACCGGCCGGGCGACCACCATCCCGGCCTCGGGATCGTCGCGCTGGCGGGTGAAGTATTCGCGGTCCGAGTTGTCGGGGCGGGCCTTGGGGTCCACGCCCGGACCATAGGCGACGATGCCGGACGCATCCAGCGTGCGCATGCTGATAATCTCCGGCACGCGCCGCTGCAGCCGGGAAAAGAACGCGTTCAGCGCGCGCCCGTCGATGCCGCCGCTCGCCATCTGCCGCCCGAACTCGTCGCTCGCGGCCAGCAGCGTCACGTCGATCTTTTCGAACTCCTTGCCGATGTCGTGCGCCAGCATCTGCGACAGCGTCTGCGCCGTCAGCTCGGCGCGCTGCTCGAACTCGACATGGCTCTGCCATAACGAGTACCCGACCACGCCGAACACGAACAGGTTGAGCAGCAGCACGCCCGCCACCAGCCCGCGGCCGAAGAGGGCGGAGGCGGCCGCCGATGCCGGGACAGACGTCATGCCGTCACCGGCCATGGCTCATGCCCCCTGTCCTGTACGCGGCAGCGCGAAATACATCGTCGCCCCCCCGTCCACCTTGCCCTCCGCCCACACGCGTCCGCCGTGGCGCGCGACGATGCGCTTGACGATGGCGAGTCCGATGCCGGTGCCCTCGAACTCGGTCACGCCGTGCAGGCGCTGGAACACGCCGAACAGCTTGTCCGCGAACTGCATGTCGAAGCCGGCGCCGTTGTCCTGCACGTAGTAGATTGTTTCGTCGCCCGCGGTAGAACACCCCACCTTGATGCGCGCGGGCTCGCGCTTGCGGCTGAACTTGAGAGCATTGGACAGCAGGTTGACGAACACCTGGCGCATCATGGCGCGGTCACCCGAGGCATGCGGGAGTTGTTCGATCTCCAGCTGCAGCTTGTTCGCGTCCACGACGGGCTGCAACTCGGTAAACACGTCGCGCGCCATCTGCTCCATGTCGATCTCGACCGGGGTCAGCTCCAGGCGGCCGGCACGCGAGAACTTGAGGATGTCGTCGATGAGCTGCCCCATCCTGTTGGTGTTGTCGCGCACCACGTTGAGCAGGCGCTTGCCCTCGTCGTCCAGTTTGTCCCTGTAGTCCTCCAGCAGGATGCCGGAGAAGCCGTCGATGGCGCGCAGCGGCGTGCGCAGGTCGTGCGACACCGAATAGGAGAACGCCTCCAGTTCCTTGTTGGCCGCCTCCAGTTGCGCCGTGCGCTCGATCACGCGCTGCTCCAGCTCGCGGTTGAGCGTCAGCACCTCGTTCTCCGCCAGCTTGCGCTCGGTGATGTCGTGCACCGTGCCGACCGAGCGCAGCGGCTTGCCGTCCTCGCCGTAGTAGGTCTCGCACATCTCGTTGACGTACTTGATGCGCCCGTCCGGCATCTTCAGGCGATGCACGATGTTGTACGGCACCCTGCTGGCGACCGAATCGGTGTAGGCCTTGTTCACCATGTCGCGGTCGTCGGGATGGATGCCGTTCAGGAAGGCCTCGTAGGAGGCGCCGAACTTGTCCGGATCGATCTCGAATATGCGGTAGATCTCGTCCGACCAGAGCAGCACGTTGTGCACCAGATCCAGTTCCCAGTTGCCAAGGTGCGCGATGCGCTGCGCTTCGGCCAGGCCGTGCTCGCTGCGCCGCAACTTCTCCTCGGCCAGTTTGCGCTCGGTGATGTCCATCACCACGCCGCGCACCCTGGACGGTTTGCCTTGCGCATCCCGCTCCAGCTCGCCGCGCGCCAGCATCCATCTCGTACCGCCCGCCTGCGGCACCATTTCCAGCTCAAGCCCGTAGGGGGTACCGCTCTCGACCGCGCGGGCGATGGCGGTGTTCAATCGCTCCCAGCTCTCCGGAGTGAAGAGTTTCATCGACTCGGTGAAGAGCGGCGGCGGCAACGCCGGGTCATAGCCGTACATCTTGTACAGCTCTTCCGACCAGAAAACCTCATTGGTCGCCAAGTCCATGTGCCAGCTGCCCAAGTGGGCGATACGCTGGGCCTCCTTCAGCGCTTCCTCGCTCTGCCGCAGCACGGCCTCCGCCCGCTTGCGCTCGGTAATGTCGCGCGCCGCGGCGAACACCCCCAGCACCTCGCCCGCCTCGTCGCGGTAGACGCTGGCGTTGTACAACACGTCGGCGACATGGCCGTCGCGATGGCGCAGGGCCAGCGGATAGTCGGTGACGAAGCCTTGGGCGAAGACCTGGCGGTAGCCGGCGCGCGCCTTGTCGGGCTCGGTGAAGTAGTCGGAGAAGTCGGTGCCGACAAGTTCCGCCCTGCTCCTGCCGGTGATCTTCTCGGTCGCCCGGTTGACGTCGGTGATCTTCCCCTCCGCGCTGA
>JBQGEN010000129.1:0-9974 GCA_052039615.1 Sideroxyarcus sp.
CGACACCCCAGATCTCGAACTGCGCCGGCAGGCCATGGCTTTGCGCCTGCGCCGCGTTGGCAGGCAATGGATGCAGACATTGAAAGGCGGCGGGCAGGTGAGCGCGGGACTGCATCAGCGCAACGAGTGGGAGACGCCGGTGCCTTCCGAACAACTGGACCTCGATGTGCTCAAGGCCGGGGGCGGCGAATTGCCGCGCGGCGTGCGCCATCGCCTGCAGCCCGTGTTCGTCACCGACTTTTCGCGCAACGTGCGTCTGGTGGATTTCAAGGGCGCGCAGATCGAACTGTGCATGGACAGCGGCGAGATCCGCGCCGGACAGGCGAGCTGTCCGATCTCCGAGCTGGAGCTCGAACTCAAGTCAGGTGCACCGCAGCAGTTGTTCAAACTCGCGCTGGCCCTGCTCGACATCGTGCCGCTGGACGTGGAGCACACCAGCAAGGCGGAATATGGTTACCTGCTGTTCTCCGCAACGAAGCCGTCAGTGAGCAAGCCTCGATTCCCGGCACTGAAAAAGTCGCAGAGCATAGGCAGCGCAATGCAATGCATGATCGGTGCGTGCCTGGCACATGTGGAGTCCAACGTGCCGGGCGCATTGCTGAAGGTGGATGAGGAATACCTGCATCAGGTGCGCGTGGGCCTGCGCCGCTTGCGCGTAGTGCTCGCCATCGCGCAACACTACCGCACCGATGACGAACTGACGTTCTTGCGCGAACAGGTAACGAAGCTGTGCGTGGAGCTGGGGCGTTCGCGCGACTGGGACGTGTTCGTCACGCAGACGCTGGCCCCCATCTGCGCGCGCCTGCCGGAACACGCCGGGCTGCGCGAAGTGTTGAGCGTGAGCGAGCGGGCGCGCAAGAGACAGCACGCCGGAATGGAAAAGAGCCTCGCCTCGCAGGATTTCCAGCGCCTGCTGTTGCGCTTCGGCGCATGGATGCACGGCGAGCAGGCGGGGAACGTGGACACGCCGCTGGCGCAGTTCGCGCTGCAAGTCCTGGAAAAGCGCAGCAAACAGGTGCTCAAATACGGCAAGGCGCTGACTGGGGAAGACGCGGCGCAGCTGCATCTCCTGCGCATCGCCTGCAAGAAACTGCGCTACAGCACCGAGATGTTCGGCTCATTGTTCAATGCAGCCAGGACCAAAAGCTACGTGACCGCGCTGGCCGAACTTCAGGACATACTGGGTATTCTGAACGACATCGCCGTGGCGCATCGGTTGCTGGACGAGCTGGATACGGCTGCCCGGCATGAAACGCTCGCGCTCATCCGCGGCTGGATGGAACATGACTATGCGGAGCGCGTCGCCGAGTTCGGCAAGGTCTGGAAGCGTTTTGCAGCGCAAGAAAGCTTTTGGAACTAGGGAGACGCTGATTCAATCCGGTTTTGTCTTGCCCGCGAAGTCGAAGCGCCTCTATTTCAACATCGCTTTCAATCGCGCCAGCTTGTCCATACCTTCCTCTTTGGTCACCACGGGCGCATTGCCCGCCGTCACCACGCCGGAATAAACGATGTCCGCCTGCGGCAGTTCAGCGATGAAACGACTTGGGTCGCAGCCTGAGAATTCCTTGCCGCGCTTGCGCCGGGTGCAGTAGCTGATCTGCAGCGAGCGCTGGGCGCGGGTGATGCCGACGTACATCAGGCGGCGCTCTTCCTCGACCTGTTCCGGCGCCTCGGAGCGCTCGTGCGGCAGGATGCCTTCTTCCACGCCGATCAGGAACACATGGCCGTATTCCAACCCCTTGGCCGCATGCAGGGTGGAGAGCGAGACCGCGTCCAGTTCCTTGTCCTGCGATTCGAGCAGGTTGAGCAGGGCGATCAGCTGCGTCATAGCGATCATGGTCTTCTCGTCCGCCTCGGATTTCCGGTTCATCCAGCCGACGAAGTCCTGGACGTTCTTCCACTTGGTCTCGGCCTGGCGCGGCTCGAAGCTGTCGAACAGCCAGGTCTCGTAGTCGATGGCCGCGAGCAGGTCGTTCATCACTTCGTTGCACGGCTCCTTCTCGGCACGCGCCTGCATGCGGTTGATGAAGTTGCAGAAGGTGAGCAGGTCTTCGTGCTGGCGCGGCTGCAGCTGGTGGGCCATCGCGGGCTCGAACGCCGCCTCGAACAGGCTGATGTTGCGCGCGCCCGCATGGGTGGCCAGCTTCTCCAGTGTGCTGTTGCCGATGCCGCGCTTGGGCGTGGTGATCGCGCGGATGAAGGCGGGATCGTCGTCCGGGTTGGCGATCAGGCGCAGGTAGGCGGTGAGGTCCTTGATCTCGGCATGGTCGAAGAACGAGGTGCCGCCACTCACAGTGTAGGGCACCTTGTGCGTGCGCAGCTGTTCCTCGAACACGCGCGACAGATGATTGCTGCGATAGAGGATGGCGTAATCGGCGAAGCGCGTGCGGTGCTCGAACTTGTGCGCCAGCAGGCGCAGCACCACCGATTCCGCCTCGTTCTCTTCGTCCTTGGCCGCGAACACGCGCACCGGGTCGCCGGGACCATGCTCGCTCCACAGGTTCTTCTCGAACAGCTTGGTGTTGTTCTTGATCAGGTGGTTGGCGCTCTGCAGGATGCGCTGCGACGAGCGGTAGTTCTGCTCCAGCTTGATGACGCGCAAGGTAGGGTAGTCGCTCTGCAGATTGTGCAGGTTGGCGGTGCTGGCCCCGCGCCAGGCGTAGATGGCCTGATCGTCGTCGCCCACGGCGGTAATGGCGGCGCGGTCGCCGGCCAGCAGCTTCATCATCTGGTACTGGCAATCGTTGGTGTCCTGGTACTCGTCGACCAGCAGGTAGCGGAAGCGGTGCTGCCAGCGCTGCAGCGCTTCCTGCTGCGTCTTGAATAATTCCACCGGCAAACGGATGAGGTCGTCGAAGTCCACCGCCTGATAGGCGCGCAGCGTCTCCTGGTAGCGGCCATAGAGCAGGGCGATGCGCTGCTGCTCCTCGTTCTCGGCCTGGCTTGCCGCCTGCTGCGGCGTGAGGAAGGCCGCTTTCCAGTTCGACATCACGCTCTGTGCGGTGCGTATCTCCTGCTTGTCCGGGCTGCCCAGCAGTTCGCTGACGATCTTGCCGGTGTCGGCGCTGTCGAAGATGGAGAACTGCTTCTTGTAGCCCAGCAGCGGCGCTTCCTCGCGCAGGATCTGCATGCCCAGCGCGTGGAAGGTGCTGATGGTCATGCCCTTGGCATCGCGCCCGTTCATGATCTTGCCGACGCGCTCGCGCATCTCGTTGGCGGCCTTGTTGGTGAAGGTGATGGCGGCGATGTTGCGCGCGGCGTAGCCGCATTGCTCGACCAGGTAGGCCAGCTTGTGCGTGATGACGCGCGTCTTGCCGCTGCCCGCGCCGGCCAGTACCAGCAGGGGGCCATCGAGATATTTGACCGCTTCGCGTTGCGTGGGATTGAGTTTGCTTAACATCGTGTTGGTGCCCGGAACCGGAATCGAACCGGTACGCCGCTTTCGCAGCGACGGATTTTAAGTCCGTTGTGTCTACCAATTTCACCACCCGGGCTGATAGGCGTCATCGGAATGCTCGTTCCGAAAATATGAGCGGCGCATTATACAGAGGCACGCATGAGGCCAACAAAAACAAAAAAATCGTATCGATTTTCTTGACACATTTTTCGATACCCATATAATGCGGACCTCGTTTCTGCGGGAATAGCTCAGTTGGTAGAGCGATACCTTGCCAAGGTATAGGTCGCGAGTTCGAGTCTCGTTTCCCGCTCCAGCTTTATTGGGAAAGCTTCACGGCTTTCCCATAATTTTTGATACAAATTGCCGACGGTGCGATAGCAAAGCGGTTATGCCCCGGATTGCAAATCCGGTTAGCCCAGTTCGACTCTGGGTCGCACCTCCAAACATTTTGCGCGACAGCGCGGGAATAGCTCAGTTGGTAGAGCGATACCTTGCCAAGGTATAGGTCGCGAGTTCGAGTCTCGTTTCCCGCTCCAGTTTCTTGTGGAAAGCCTGCCGGCTTTCCACATCCCCTTTCGATTCAGACCAGATTGTTCAGGCAAATCAGCCCGGTGCCGGCTTGCAGAGCCGGGCCATGGATGCGCAAGCAAGCGAGTTTGCGGGCTCTCAAAACAAAAATCCCCGCATCAATGCGGGGATTTTTGTTTGCGGCCTGTGCGAGCGATTATTTCGCCACTTGCCGCTCTCTGATCTCGTCCAGCGTCTTGCAGTCGATGCACAGCGTCGCAGTGGGGCGCGCCTCCAAACGGCTCAGGCCAATCTCCACGCCGCATTTGTCGCAATAGCCGTAATCTCCGGCCTCGATGCGGGCCAGCATCTTGTCGATGTTCTTGATCAGTTTGCGTTCGCGGTCGCGGTTGCGCAGCTCAAGACTCATATCGGATTCCTGGCTTGCGCGATCGTTCGGGTCGGCGAATACGGTTGCTTCGTCCTGCATGGTATGCACGGTGCGGTCGATATCCTGACTCAGTCCCAGCTTGATCTCGTTCAGAACATTGCGGAAATGCTCGAGCTGGCTGGGATTCATGTACGCCTCGCCTTTTTTGGGCTTGTATGGGGCGGAGTTTTTGCTGGCTTGTACGGGCATTACGTCAGTCTCCAAGAGGTGTTGCTAATAAATTCAAGCGCGCTTTAATACCAGAAAGAAATTTCTGCCGCAACAACAAATTTCCGGCAGCATGCCTTATACGACTGTAACACCTTGTTTTTCAAGCATGCCAACCAGCAGGATCAGGGGCAGGCCGATCAGTGCATTGGGGTCGTCCCCCTGGATGCCGCTGATCAGCGCGATACCGAGTCCTTCGGACTTTGCGCTGCCCGCGCAGTGATAGGGCTGTTCCTTCCTGAGGTAGCGCTCGATCGCGTCGTCGCTCAGGTCGCGAAAAGTGACCTTGGTGACGGCGACGTCGGTCTGCATCTCGCCGCTGGCGGCGTTGAGCAGGGACAGCGCAGTATAGAAGGTCACCGTCTTGCCGCGCATGGAGCGCAGTTGAATCACGGCGTTGTCATGGTTGAGCGGCTTGCCTATCTGCTTCCCCTCCAGCAATGCGACCTGATCGGAGCCAATGATCAGGGCATCGGGGAAGCGTCGTGCCACGACCTCGGCCTTGACCTGCGCCAGTCGCCATGAGGTCTGTTCCGCGCTTTCCCCTGGCAGCGGGGCCTCGTCGACATCGGGTGCGGCAGTCTGAAAAGGTATTTGCAGGGTGGAAAGCAGTTGACTCCTGTATATAGAGGTCGAAGCAAGAACAAGCGGCTGAGAATTCAAGATATTCCTTTACTGCATCTTTGACAGGGGAGGTCGGAATATATATCATGCGCGCCTCATGTTTGCACGGCCTTTAATAGATAGCGTGGACTTTGCCCGAAACGGCAGGGAAATACACGGTGAAATTGCGGTATCCGAGCTATCCAGATTGGGCGACATGCTGGCGAAATCCGACGGGTCACTGACTTATATATTACGTGGCTACCGCGAGGCGGATCGGGACATGTTGCAGGTCACCCTGCAGGGGGCTTGCACCTTAAGGTGCCAACGCTGCCTGGGTGAGCTGGAATACCCGCTGAACATCGTTTCCCGGCTGCAGTTGCTTCCGGCGGGAGGGATGGATGAGGCCGAGGAAGACGATGACGATGTGGACAGCATCGAGGCAACGTCGCAGTTGGATGTGCTGGCGTTGATTGAAGACGAGTTGTTGCTGGGACTGCCGTTCGCTCCCAGGCATCCTGAAGGGGAATGCGCTCCGGCAACGAATGATTTACAACAGAAGGCCAACCCGTTCGCGGTGCTGGCCGGATTGAAGCACTAATACTGGTTTTTGTGAGGAGTAGAAAATGGCAGTTCAGCAGAATAAAAAGTCCCCGTCCAAACGTGGGATGCATCGCGCGCACGATTTCTTGACCGCACCGGCACTGGCCATTGAGCCTTCGACCGGCGAACCGCATCTGCGCCATCACATCAGCCCCAGCGGCTACTATCGCGGCAAGAAAGTCGTCAAGACCAAGGGCGAATAAGCTCTTCGGCATTTTGCTAGGCGGCTCTCCGGATTGCGGAGAGCCGAACTTCGTCCATTTCTCGCCTGAGAGGATCGCCCGGTGGATATCACGATAGCCATTGATGCCATGGGAGGCGACCACGGGACACGGGTAACCGTTCCCGCGGCTGTCGCTTACCTTAAAAAACATCCTGACGATACTGTGGTACTGGTCGGCCTGTCCGACGCCATCGAAGCGGAGTTGAGCAAACTTGGTTTCACTGACCGTACACGCCTGCGTATCCATACCGCGACCGAGGTCGTTGGCATGGACGAGTCGCCACAGTCCGCATTGCGCGGGAAGAAGGATTCTTCCATGCGCGTCTCCATCAATCTGGTCAAGAACGGCGCGGCTTCCGCCTGCGTCAGCGCGGGAAACACGGGCGCATTGATGGCGACAGCGCGTTATGTGCTGAAGACCTTGCCCGGCATCGACCGGCCCGCCATCGCCTCCTTTTTGCCCACCGCCAACGGCCAAGTCTGCATGCTGGACTTGGGGGCGAACGTGGATTGCACCGCCGAACACCTGCTGCAATTCGCACTGATGGGCAGCACGCTCGTATCCGCACTGGAACACAAGGATAGCCCCACGATCGGCCTGCTGAACATCGGCAGCGAGGACATTAAAGGCAACGAGGTGGTAAAGCAGGCTGCCGATCTGCTGCAGGCCAGCGACCTGAATTTCTACGGCAACGTGGAAGGCAACGACATCTTCAGAGGGGTCACGGACGTCGTCGTCTGTGACGGCTTCGTCGGCAACGTCGCCCTGAAGACCGCCGAAGGCGTGGCCAAGATGATGGGCGGTTTCCTGAAACAGGGTTTCAGCCGCAACTGGTTCACCAAGCTGGGGGCATTGATGTCGCTGCCGGTACTCAAGGCTTTCAAGCACCGGCTGGATCATCGCCGCTATAACGGCGCCAGTTTCCTCGGTCTGAAGGGTATCGTGGTGAAAAGCCACGGCTCTGCCGATGCGTTCGCCTACCTTTGTGCCATCGAACGCGCCGCCGAAGAAGCGCGCGGCGGGATGTTGCATCACATCAGCGAGCACGTGGAAAAATGGCATCACGCGCGCCAACAAAAAGCAGGAGAGGCACTTTGATTCATTCCAAGATCATCGGTACCGGCAGCTATCTGCCCGCCAAGGTGCTGACCAATTACGACCTCGAAAAGATCGTCGATACCTCGCATGACTGGATCGTCACGCGCAGCGGCATTGTCGAACGCCACATCGCGGCAGAAAGCGAATTGACCAGCGACCTCGCGCTGCAGGCCAGCCGCAAGGCGATCGAGGCGGCGAGCATCAGCGCCGACGAGATCGACTTGGTCATTGTCGCCACCACTTCACCGGATCACCTGTTTCCCAGCACGGCCTGCGTCCTGCAAGACAAACTCGGCATCAAGAGTCACGGCCCGGCGTTCGACATCCAGGCGGTATGCGGCGGATTTGTTTATGCATTGAACACGGCCGACATGTACATCCGCGGCGGCCAGGCCAGGACCGCCCTGGTGGTCGGCGCCGAAGTGCTGTCGCGCATGCTGGACTGGAACGACCGCACCACTTGCGTGCTGTTCGGCGACGGCGCCGGTGCTGTAGTGCTCCGCGCCTCCGACAAGCCCGGCATCGTCACCAGCAAACTGCACGCCGACGGCAGCCACCGCGGCATGCTCATGGCCCAGGGCAACATCCGCAACGGCAAGATCGACGGCGACCCCTTCATCAAGATGGACGGACAGGCGGTATTCAAGTTCGCCGTCAAGGTGTTGAGCGATGTGGTTGAAGAAATTCTGGAAGAGCAGAAGCTGACTGGCGCGGACATCAACTGGATGGTTCCGCATCAGGCCAACATCCGCATCATCGAAGCGACAGCCAAGAAGCTCGGCCTCGGCATGGACAACGTGGTGGTGACGGTCGCCAATCACGGCAACACTTCGGCCGCCTCGATCCCGCTGGCACTGGATACGGCGGTCCGCGACGGACGCATCAAGGCGGGGCAGAACATCATTATTGAAGCTGTGGGTGGCGGGTTCACCTGGGGCGCGACATTAATCAAGTGGTAGGTTAACGATCTGGCCAATTTTGCTTTCGTATTTCCCGGTCAGGGTTCCCAATCGCGCGGCATGATGAACGGCTATGCTGATTTCGCCGCCGTGCGCGACACCTTCACCGAAGCTTCCGACGTGCTGAAGCAGGATCTGTGGCAACTGGTCGCCGAAGGCGCGGATGCTGACCTGAACGCCACAGTGAACACCCAGCCCATCATGCTGACCGCGGGCGTGGCGGTGTACCGTGCCTGGCAGTCGCAGAACGGCGCCGTGCCTGCCATCATGGCCGGACACAGTCTGGGCGAATACACCGCACTGGTCGCAGCCGGCGCGCTGAGCTTCGCCGACGCCTTGCCGCTGGTGCGCTTCCGCGCCCAGTGCATGCAGCAAGCCGTGCCGGAAGGGGTGGGCGGCATCGCAGCCGTTCTCGGTCTGGACGACGATGTGGTGCGCGCCGTTTGTGCCGAAGGCGCGCAAGGCGAGGTGCTGGAGGCGGTGAACTTCAATTCCCCCGGCCAAGTGGTCATCGCCGGCAATCGCGGCGCGGTGGAGCGCGGCATGGAGCTGGCGAAGGCCAAGGGTGCGAAGCGCGCCATCATGCTGCCAATGAGCGTGCCGTCGCATTGCAGTCTTTTGAAAGGCGCGGCGGAACAGTTGCGCGCATACCTGGACAAGGTCTCCATTCAGGCACCGGCCATTCCCGTGCTGCACAACGCCGATGTCGCTTCCTACAGCGATGCCGCGAAGATCAAGGACGCGTTGGTGCGCCAGTTGTATTCACCGGTGCGCTGGGTCGAGACCGTGCAGGCCTTCGGCAAACAGGGCATCACCCACAACGTGGAATGCGCGCCGGGCAAGGTGCTGGCGGGCCTGAACAAACGCATCGACACCAACCAGCAGGCCTTGGCCATCAACGATGGCGAAGCGCTGAAAGCCGCATTGACTGCACTCGCATAAGGGAGAGAGGACATGACACTGCAAGGACAAATCGCACTCGTGACCGGCGCCTCGCGCGGCATCGGCCAAGCCATCGCGCTGGAGCTGGGCAAGCAGGGCGCGACCGTAATCGGCACCGCTACCAGCGACAACGGCGCACAGGCCATCAGCACTTATCTGGATGCGGCGGGCATCAAGGGCAAGGGTTTCGCATTGAACGTCAACGACGTGGCACAGACCGAACAGGTGCTCGCCGCCATCCGCGAGCAGTTCGGCGAGATCTCGATCCTGGTCAACAACGCCGGCATCACCAAGGACAACCTGCTGGCGCGCATGAGCGACGAAGAGTGGGACGATGTGCTGGCGACCAACCTCAAATCCGTGTTCCGCCTGAGCCGCGCCGTGCTGCGCGCCATGATGAAGGCCAGAAGTGGCCGCATCATCAGCATCTCGTCGGTGGTCGGCAGCATGGGCAACCCCGGCCAGTCCAACTACGCTGCCTCCAAGGCGGGCATGGTTGGCTTCACCAAGTCGCTCGCACAGGAGATCGGCAGCCGCAACATCACCGTGAATTGCGTCGCGCCAGGCTTCATTGATACTGACATGACGCATGTACTGGGCGAGGAACAACGCGCCAAACTGGTCGAGCATGTGCCGCTGAAGCGCCTCGGCCAACCAGCCGACATCGCGGCTGCAGTAGCGTTTCTGGCCGGTCCCGGTGCCGCCTACATAACCGGCGTCACCCTGCATGTGAACGGCGGCATGTACATGGAGTAGTAGTGTTTTGGAAATCTGCGCAAGTTTGGTAGAATGCTCGCGCTTTTTGAACTTTAATCAGAGTAGGAGAATCAGGGATGTCTAACGAACAACGCGTCAAGAAAATCGTAGCTGAGCAACTGGGTGTGAACGAGTCCGAAGTCAAGAACGAGTCTTCCTTTGTGAACGACCTGGGCGCCGACTCTCTGGATACCGTGGAACTGGTTATGGCCTTGGAAGAAGAA
>JBQGEN010000130.1:0-2280 GCA_052039615.1 Sideroxyarcus sp.
CGTGCGTGCGCTGCCCAAGGGGCAAGGCAAAGGCTTCTACATCCCCTCCATGTCTTCCCGCACCATCGTCTACAAGGGCATGCTGCTGGCCGATCAGGTGGGCAAGTACTTCCTCGACTTGCAAGACACGGAAGTCGTCAGTGCCTTCGCACTGGTGCACCAGCGCTTCTCCACCAACACCTTCCCGACTTGGGATCTCGCCCATCCGTTCCGCATGATCGCGCACAACGGCGAGATCAACACCCTGCGCGGCAACGTCAACTGGATGGCGGCGCGCCATGCCGCGATGTCCTCCAAGTTCCTGGGCAAGGACCTCGATAAACTATGGCCGCTGATCGTCGAAGGGCAGTCCGACTCCGCCTGTTTCGACAACGCGCTGGAACTGCTGGTCGCGGGTGGCTACTCGCTGCCGCACGCGATGATGATGCTAATCCCCGAAGCCTGGGCCGGCAATCCGCTGATGGACGAGGAACGCCGCGCGTTCTACGAATATCACGCCGCGCTGATGGAGCCGTGGGACGGCCCCGCCGCCGTGGCCTTCACCGACGGCCGCATGATCGGCGCAACGCTGGACCGCAACGGCCTGCGTCCCGCGCGCTACCTGATCACCGAGGACGACGTCGTATTGATGGCGTCCGAAATGGGCGTGCTGGATTTCGCGGAACAGAAGATCGTCAAGAAATGGCGTCTGCAGCCGGGCAAGATGTTCCTCATCGACATGCAGGCTGGCCGCATCGTGGACGACGCCGAGCTAAAGCAGCAGATCGCCACCGCCAAGCCTTACCGCAAGTGGATCGAGAAATCGCGTCACTACCTCGACGATTTGCCCAAGTCGAAGGTCGAGCTGAAGAACGAAACCAGCCTGCTCGATACCCAGCAGGCGTTCGGTTACACACAGGAAGACACCAAGTTCCTGATGTTGCCGATGGCGACGGCGGGCGAGGAAGCGATCGGCTCCATGGGCGCCGATGCCGCGCTGCCGGTGCTGTCGAGCAAGAACAAGGTGCTGTACAACTATTTCAAGCAGTTGTTCGCGCAAGTGACCAACCCGCCCATCGACCCGATCCGCGAAGAGATCGTGATGTCGCTGACTTCGTTCATTGGTCCCAAACCGAACCTGCTTGGCGTCGATGACACCAAGCCCGCGCCGCGCCTGGAAGTGCATCAGCCCGTGCTGTCGCAGGAAGACATCGCCAAGCTGTACGACATCGACAAGCTCACCAAGGGCGCCTACAAGTCGCAAGTGCTGGACATCACCTATCCGGTGAAGAGCGGCGCGGCGGGTAGCGAAAAAGCCATTGCCGCCTTGTGCAAAGCCGCCGAAAAGGCGGTCGCCAAGGGCCACAATGTTCTGATCCTGTCCGACCGCGCGATGAGTGCGACCCGCGTGGCGATCCCGGCCTTGCTGGCGACCGCCGCAGTGCACCACCATCTGGTGCGCGAAGGTCTGCGCACCAGCGCCGGTCTGGTGGTCGATACCGGCTCCGCGCGCGAAGTGCATCACTTCGCGCTGCTCGCGGGTTACGGTGCCGAAGCCGTGTGCCCGTGGCTCGCATTCGACACCATCGCCACGCTGGAGCTGCCGGCCGGCCTGGATGTGAAGGACGCCAAGAAGCGCTTCATCAAGGCCGTCAACAAGGGACTGATGAAAGTGATGTCCAAGATGGGCATCTCCACCTACCAGTCGTATTGCGGTTCGCAGATCTTCGAAGCCATCGGCCTCAACAGCGACTTCATCGAGCAATACTTCCCCGGCACCGCCTCGCAGATCGAAGGTATCGGCCTCAAGGAAGTGGCGGAAGAAGCGGTGCGTACGCATAGCGCCGCTTTCGGCAACGACCCGGTGCTGGCGACCATGCTCGAAGCGGGCGGCGAATACGCGTACCGTGCCCGCGGCGAAGACCACACCTGGACACCGGAATCCATCGCCAAGCTGCAGCATTCCACGCGTTCCAACAACTACGCGACCTACAAGGAATACGCCAAGCTGATCAACGACCAGACCGAGCGCCAGATGACGCTGCGCGGCCTGTTCGAGATCAAGTCTGCGGGCAAAGCTGTTCCTTTGGACGAAGTCGAATCCGCGAAAGAGATCGTCAAGCGTTTTGTCACCGGCGCGATGTCGCTGGGTTCCATCTCCACCGAAGCGCACGCCACGCTGGCCATCGCGATGAACCGCATCGGCGGCAAGTCCAACACCGGCGAAGGCGGCGAAGACGCCAATCGCTTCAAGACACTGCACGGCGGCGAGAAGCTGTCCGACATCATCGGCAAGCACCG
>JBQGEN010000131.1:0-4730 GCA_052039615.1 Sideroxyarcus sp.
CGAGATCGCCAAGCGCGCGCACCGCGACGGCAGCACGCTGAAGCAGGCGGCACTGGCGCTGGGCTATGTCACGGCGGAACAGTTCGATCTGTGGGTGAAAGCGGAAGAGATGACGGGTTCAAAACACAGCTGACAGGTTGAGCGCCTGTCCTATACATTCTTTGCGCGGTACGCCATCTTCATATACGCATCGCCCTTCGCCAGTTCGTCCAGCATCTGCTCGAGGCGCTTCTGTTGAGTGGCAGGGAGTTTGGCACGCGTGATCCAGCCGATGTAATCGTTGCGCTGGTAGGGAGGGCGGGCGTCGTAGGCGGTCATGAGATTTCTCGCGACCAGCGCTTCGCGGATGAAATCGGGCATGGGGTGGCGCTCTCGTTTCAGGCGTGATGTCTTTTCCACCATCCCCTCCCTCAAGCAGTCTGGCGCGACCGGATCAGTCGCCGAGCACGACCTTGCCGTGACAGGCCCCGCAGTTGGAACGGGTCTTCACCTGCGGCAGCTTCCATTCATTGGGCGAGATCACGCGATGTTCGCGATTGAACCACGGCGTGTCGCTGATGCGCAGACTGGCGGAACCGTACAGGTCGCCGCTGCCGGCATTGCGCTGCAAGAACTCAAAGATCACCTTCCTGTCCTTGGCGTCGAGCGCCGCATTGCTGTCGAAGTGCTTGTCCAGGCTGCCCATGAGCTGCCGCCAGGCAGCTTCGTTCAGCATCTTGGGCGGATAGGCGACATGGCAACTGCTGCACTCGGCCTTCCATTTGGTATAACCGGAATTAGGCTTGCCGCTCTCCGCGAACGCCTGAGACATTCCCAACACCAGCAATATAGCCACTACCCTACGCATGCACTGTCTCCTTCAACATCGACGGATGAAGCCTGCCGGCAGGCCGCATCCCGGAACGGCGCAATTATGCCACGCCAGGCCGCCTTCCCTGTCCATCATCCTGCCCGTCAGGCGGGTTTCTGCTCATCTTCGACCCCGACGACCTGCGTCAGATAGTGTTCCAGATTGCGCTGTGGATGCGGAGGATAGTGTTCCGGCAGCAGCATGATGTCCTGGATGCGGTCGAAGCGGAAGTTGCGATAGGCATCGCGCTTCTCGCACCAGGCCAACAGCGTCCAGTGATCGCCCCAGCCCACCATGCCGAGCGGCCACAAGGTACGCGTGGAATCCTGTCCGTTCATGTCGCGATACGCGATGGAGACTTTCTGTCGCCCTTCGCAGGCCTTGCGCAACAGCTTGTGTATGCCGCTCTCGGAGCGCTCGTACACCGGGATGCGGTACGGCAGGCGCGACACACCGATCAGCATCTGCGGCGTGAGGACGGCCAGTATCTTGGCTTCCGCCTGTTTCGCGGCCTGCGCCAAATCGGGGTCGGTCCACGCTTGCACCATGCGGCTGCCGACCAGCAGGGCCGTGACCTCTTCCGACTGGAACATCAGCGGCGGCAGGTCGAAGCCTGCGTGCAACAGATAGCCCACGCCCGCCTCGCCGTCGACGGGGACGCCTGACAAGATGAGCGCCTGGATGTCGCGGTACACGGTGCGCACCGCCACGCCCAGGTCATCCGCCAGCGCCTGCGCTGTGATGGCAGTGCGCCGCCCTTGCAGCAACGTCACCAGTTTGAAGAGTCGTTCGGATTTGCGCACTCTGCTCCCTATCTGCTGATGGCGACCTCGCTGACCTGAATGATGGCCGCTATGTCGGTGTAGTTCGGCATGTCGCCTTGCAGCTCGGCCGCATGCGGCAGAAACGCCGCCATGAAGTCGTCGGCAGTATCGAACAGGTAATGGCACATGGCAATATGGCTCGGCGCAGAGCCGGGCAACGCACCGCCCACCCCGCGCTCTACTGAAACGCCGCGATAGCCCTTGCCTTTGCTCAGCAGATCGATGGAGCGCGGCATGTGAGTATTGAGGTAGTAGTCCATGTCGAATTTGCCGGTGTTGGGATACAGGATACTGATCTTGATCATCGTCCGCTCCTCAGCCTCGTTGCATCACGTGGGCCTTGCTGTGGCTCACCACGACGCTACCCACCTCGATCAAAGGCTCACACGATGGCCCGATCTCGTCGCCGAATTTCGCCCCGGCCGCACGCGCTGCGTCCAGGCTGTCCCAATACACCATGTCTATCCATTCGCCATCGTCGGTCTCGGACAGGCTGCGGAAGCGAAAACCGGGCTGCAGCTTGATCCAGTCGTTGATCTTCTCGTTGGCCTTGAGCCAGTCAGCGGCAGTCTTGTCTTGCTTGAGGCGGAAGCGCACCAGTTCTATCGTGTCGGACATGTTTTTCTCCTTCGTGTCGGACATGTTTTTCTCCTTGTTGTTGTGCCGGGACATCCGGTGGGAGAAATCTACGCGCCTGCTGCTGACAACGTAATGTCAGGAATGATCACTTCCCGTGTGCGTTCTGCGCATCTTCCAGTTCCAGCAGCAGGCGCAGCCGGTCGTGCTTGGCCACGTCCTGCCAGTGCCGACCGGACAAGGCGCCTTCCATCGCCCACAACAGATTGAGGCTGGCCCCTTTCCAGGAACGTTTGACCTGCAAATAGGCGCGTACCGCGCCCAGTTCGCGCAATTGCTCGATGGTGTGGATGCCCGCCTGCGCCAGCATCTGCCGGGACTTGGGGCCGAAATTGGGGAGGTCGGCGAGATTCATGTGCGTTTGCTGAGTATGGCGAAAGAACATCCTGATGTCGCACGATCAGGTCTTGCTGGCGCAGTTGAACATCCACTGCACGCCGAACTTGTCGGTCAGGCTGCCGAAATAGTCTCCCCAGAACATTTCCTGCAGCGGCATTTCCACTTTTCCGCCCTCGGCAAGCAGGTTGAACAGTCGGCGGGTCTCGCTACGCGTGTCCGGCGACAGATTGATGTACACGTTGTTGCCCATGTTGACCTTGAAGCCCATGGACTCCGGTGCATCCGTGCCCATCAACTCGTGACCGCCGAGAATGGGTAACGCGACATGCATCACCAGATCGAGATCGGCAGCGGGCAGCGGCGGCTGATCCGGTTGCGGGGGCATGTCCCTGAAACGTGCAATGGGGGCGGAGAATTCCGTCCCGAAGACCGATCTGTAAAACATGAAGGCCGCTTCGGTGTTGCGCGGAAAATTGAGATACGTGCTGACTGTTGCCATTTCGGGTTCCTCCGATGCGTATGAAGCGACAAATGGACTGGGGGCTATTCGCAGAGCGACTTCAACCTGGCCAGCGCCTTGGGCCAGGTGTCGGTCATATACTGCTCGAACTCCGCAGGGATGCCGGATATTTCAATCTTGAGCTCGGTACTGTCGCCGCGCTCGGCAAAGGTGTAATTTTCGTATGCGGACGCCCACGTTTTTGCTTCCGGGCTTTCCGTGTCGTCTATCCCGTCCTTGACGATGCCCAGATGCTTGATGGAGAGGTAGCGATAAGGCTGATTTTCGGCAATGACAGACGTCATGCCGCCGGAACCGTCGGCGCCGAGGAAGCGGATCTTCTGGCCCTGTTCCCAGGAACCCTCGAAGTGCGACCCATCCCCGAACTCGGCGGTCCAGATGCGGTAGGTTTCCTGTTGCAGCATGGTGTTCCATACCTTTTCCTTCGGTGCCTTGATGGTGATCGAAAAATGCATCGGTTTCATGATGGCCTCCTGTAATAGAAATGGATCACTTGGCCTGCCGCGCATAGCTGACGGTCAATATTTCCCAGCGATGACCGTCCGGCTCGTCCCAATAGACATTTCCGTACCGCTTGTTGATTTGCATATCCATTGCTCCGTCCGGTGTGCTGCGATACCCGATTCCGGCAGCCTTGATGCGTCCGAGAATGGCATCGAAGTCTTGCGGACTGACGCGGAAGCAGAAGTGGTAAACGGGGAACGCCTCGTCCGTGTCCTGGAAATCCAGCGTCAAGCCATCGTTGACATACACGGGAGAAAACGGGCCTACCCCGGATTCCGCCCACGGCACGTCCAGCAGTTCCGCCAGCAGTCTTGCGGAAGCGATCGCTGTGCGGGAGGGTACGATGGTGTGGTCGAGATGGATGGTCATGTCGATTCTCCAGGCGTGGCCGCGATCAGACGAACGAACCCGATTTGATCGCACCGGCGGGTTCATAGCTCGCGATAATGACTCCGGTCGCGGTAACCTTTGAGGCGATGAGCTTGAACCCTTCGGGTCGAGTGCCTTCGGCGAACAGCCGTTTGCCCGGCCCCAGCGTCACCGGAAGGATCCACAGGTGCATGACATCGATCAGCCCGTTCGCCAGCAGCGTCTGCACGAGCTTGCCGCTGCCATGGACCCACAGGTCCGGCGCGGCCATCTCCTTCAGTTTCCTGATCTCGGCGACCACGTCGCCCGTGACCAGCATCGAGTTGTTCCAGGACAGTCGCGGCCGACCGTGGGAAACCACGTATTTTCTGGTGCGGTTGAAGGGCAGCGCGACGTTCTGGTCCGCGGTCGCCGTCGGCCAGTAGGAGGCGAAGATGTCGTAGGTGCGCCGGCCCAGCAGGAGTTCGAAGGGCAGTCGCATGAAGCCGTCCATCGTGCTGCCGCCAATATCGTCCCAGTAGCCGAACATCCAGCCGCCGTGGTCAAAGCCGCCATCGCGATCTTCGTCCGGCCCGCCCGGCGCCTGCATCACGCCATCGAGTGAGATGAATGTGGTTGTGATGATCTTTCTCATGGCTCGCTCCTTGATCAAGAAGTTGATTTTTCATCATAGGCCTGCCTGAGTGTT
>JBQGEN010000132.1:0-2157 GCA_052039615.1 Sideroxyarcus sp.
TTTTCCTGACCAGGGCGAAGGGCAGATCGGCTTGATCACCAATGCAACAGCTGCGGCCGTGGTCAATGGCGCGCCTCATCTCGCAGCGGCGCAAGCCTTCCTGGATTTCCTTGTCTCGCCCGAAGGACAAAAATTATTCGCCGAACAGAATTATGAGTATCCCCTTTTGAGCGGTGTCGCGCTGCAGCCGGATGTTCAACCGTTGGACGATTTCCGTCTGGCAGATGTCGATGTTGTGGAAGCTTCTCAGGATTTTGAGGGGACCTTTGATTTGATGGAAAGAGTGGCGTTACCATAACTTACTTGTCACGCTCAAAGCGTGACCTACGGAAACTGTATTGCAAACAACGCACGCACATCGATTTAACTTTCTTCGTTTGAGATCCAATCCTATCAGCCCGCGGCTTGCCATCGCCGCGGGGCTGGTGGCGCTTTTTTTTTCGGTGCCTCTCGCCTATATTTTTTTAAGTTCGCTGGGAGCCGAGCCGGAAGCCTGGCAAAGACTTTTCCAAACCCGCATCTGGAAATTACTGGGCAATACACTTCTTCTTGTGCTTGTGGTGACGAGCGGCGCGCTGCTGACGGGTGTGAGCATGGCATGGTTTACCGAACGTACTGACCTGCCCGGCCGAAAGATTTTCCGCTGGATGCTTGCCATGCCGCTTGCCATTCCCGCCTATATTGGTGGGATTGTTCACCTTGCGCTCCTGCGCCCGCGCGGCGGCTACATCCCACAGCTGGCTGAAAGTATTTTTGGTCAGCCTGTGCCTATGCCCAGCCCGCTTGGCTTCTGGGGAGCGGGGTTTATTCTTACCCTATTTACATTTCCATATGTTTATCTGTTAAGCGCCGCAGCATTTCGCTCTTTGCATGCTTCGCTCGAAGAGGCGGCTCGCACATTTGGGCGCACTCCCTTCCAGACACTTTTTCAAGTGACTCTGCCGGCCTTACGCCCCGGGCTCGCGGCGGGCGCATTATTAGTTGCTCTGGACATTCTGGCAGAGTATGGGACCGTGGCTTTGCTGCGTTATGAAACGTTTTCATCGGCGATCTTTGTCCAGCTCTCCGGTCGCTATGACCGCTCAGCAGCTTCCGTTCTAAGTGGCATTCTTGTTACCCTGGCGATCCTCATCCTGTGGAGCGAGTTACGTTTGCAGGGACAGGCGCGTTTTACGCAAATGGAAAGCAACTGGCGTCCCGCACCTCCTACAATACTCGGAAGATGGCGACTGCCTGCATTTTTGCTCGTGGCGGGCGTGGTGTCTGCCAGTCTGCTCGTCCCGGTATTCGTGCTCGTGGTATGGAGCATTCAAGCCTTCCTAGACCCAGAGACTCTTGCTACCATCTTTCGAACAGGCTCTCAAGGCTTTGGCAGTTATTTATGGAATAGTCTGTGGAGCTCTGGATTGGCGGCATTGATTGCGGTCATGCTCTCTCTGCCGGTAGCGTTATTTACAGTCCGGTATCCCAACGGAGTCTCCCGATTCATTTCTCGCTTTTGTCAGGTGGGATACGCGATCCCGGGCGTGGTCATCGCGCTCAGCCTTGTGCTGCTTGTCAACCGTTCGCTTCCCTTTCTTTACGCAACGCCGTTTGTGGTTGTGATTGCTTATGTATTGCGTCATATGCCACAGGCTGTGCGGGCCAGCGAGTCTTCATTGAACCAGCTTTCTCCTTCACTCGAGGAAGCCGCGCGCACACTGGGGCGTACGTCTCTCCAAACCTTGCTACAAGTGACCCTTCCACTCATCCTGCCCGGCTTGATGGCGGGTGGATCACTGGTATTTCTGACCTCGCTCAAAGAATTACCGGCCACGTTACTGCTGCGTCCCGCTGGCTTTGACACGCTCGCCGTCCGCGTCTGGGTCTGGGCAGAGGAGGGCTTTTACTCCCAGGCCGCGCCTGCCGCGCTGATCCTTGTGCTGGCATCTGCCCTCCCGTTATACTTCCTCCTGCGCAGGCAACAGATCTTCAAATGACAACCTTAGTCGTACGCAATCTGGTCAAACATTTTCACGGCACAGAGCAGTCGGCTGTTAATGATATTTCCTTTGAATTGAGCAGCGGCGAAATCCTTGCGTTGGTAGGCCCAAGCGGATGCGGGAAAACGACGACCTTGCGGATCATCGCTGGACTGGAGCGCTCCGACTCTGGAAT
>JBQGEN010000133.1:0-1654 GCA_052039615.1 Sideroxyarcus sp.
CCATGAGCGTCAAACGAGATAAGCGTAAGGCGGAGCGCCGTGTAAAATCGCACTTCACTCAAAATTCGGTGTGTCAGCAGATGTTTCAAGTCTTCAAAGGCATTCGCCATGGTTTTGTAAACGCCATCTTTGGAAAACAGAATGACTGACATATGATATCCACCCCCTTTCTCAAACTAAGTCCTGCGAGGGAAATGCCTGCGCATTGCCTCGTTAGATGAATGTTTTAGTAAGCGGAGAAAAGATCTGCATTGAGCGCATCCACCGAGGCCATTGCCGCAGCAAACCTGGGCAGTACCAGGTGATGATGAACACCGATGCGGCCAGGTTGCATGTTCATCTATTGCCTCCTCCACTCACATGTTCTCTTACACTGTGGTACTCACCAGGTCCCAAATCAACTCGCCGGTCACCTGACGCCCGTTGATCGCGTCGAGTTCCGCTTTCAGCTGCCTGGCAGACGCGCGAAACGGGGGTGACGCGATCAACTGACGCAGTGCCTGCTCGATGGTTGCTGGGCGCCACTGGTTGCGCGTGATCCGGATGCCCGCTCCGCGTTGGACGAGTCGATCGATGTTCGCACATTGCTCCCACTGCATGCCGACACCGACAACCGGGGTGCCGGAGAACACGGCCGTCTGGACGGTGCCTTGACCGCCGTGGATGATTGCGAAATCCGCCATTGCGTTGACCAGGTGGGCAGGCACGAACGCGTCGGTGAGCAAGACGTGCGGCGAGTCACCCGCTCGGTGCCTGGCATCCTCGAGGCCGCAAACGTACGGTGGCACCAAGACGACCGCGCGGCACGTGACCCGTGTGACTGCCTCGATGGCGGCCAAAAGGTATTGCTTTTCACCGCTGCTTCCCATGGACACAAACACACGGGGCAAATCGCCTGGTTCGAACTGCCGCAGCATGTCTGGCGTAACCGGGGCAGCGGCGGGACGACTGAACAAGGGTCCTGCAATGCGCGTGTGCGGGCCGATGTCTTCGCCCTCGTAATAAGCAGGCAAGTCGTTTACGAGTTGGATGTCAGCATCGAGCATCTCAAACAGGCTGGGGTGGGGCGGCGACCAACCGAGTTCTCGCGCCGCAGCGGCCAATGTAGGCTGCGTGAAGAACCGCGTTTGCGTAATCACCCGGGATATGCCCCTGGCCAGCTTCTGCGTCAAGCGGTGTGGCGCGCGGGCCAGGAGTGTACCCTTCAACTCGTCAGGAATATCCTTGAGGAAATGGCGGCTGACCCAGGGACGGTATACGGGAAACGGCACATAGGAAACAGCCAGTACGCCCAGCAATTGGGCGGCAATGCCAACCGGCGGAAGGAAACCGAACACCACCAGGTCCGGACGATTGGTCTCGAATTCTGCTGTGCAGACGTGGAGAATTTGTCTGGCACTGTCCATGTCGGGGAAAAACTCGTCGCCGGTATGATCTGCGTGCAAGATCGCGGCGACCTCTTCATCGGTCAAGTCGTACTCCAGCGGGCGAACTGAGAACCCCGCCTGGCGAATCTGCGCCTCGAAGGTCTGGGTTGTGCGCGGATAAATGAAAGTGATCTCGGCCTCAGAACCGTGCTGATGCCCAATCTCGCGAATCGCCCGGGCGATTTCAATTCCGCGTGTGGTATCACCGGCGTTGAAGGCCGGCACGG
>JBQGEN010000134.1:0-1638 GCA_052039615.1 Sideroxyarcus sp.
ATCATGTCGATCCAGCCGGGGGAGACGTACTTCCCACGCGCATCGATTTCCGTAGCGCCCCTGCCATCGATTTTGCCGATCCTGGCAAACCGGCCGTCTTTGATGGCAACGTCCGCCAGGATCCAGGGGTTGCCCGCGCCATCGAGCACGCGGCCGTTGCGGATGACCAGATCGTATTGAGTGATGGAGGCGGGTGCATTCCGCGCGGTGGGATCCTGCGCCTGCGCTGCTCCGCGCTGAAGCGCGATTAGCAACACAAGGAACAGTGCTGCTGAACGGTGCGCAGCGGTCGTCGGCATCAGAGACCTCCAGTGCCCCTGACCACGATCTCGTTCAGCTCGATCGCAGTCTCACAGAGCGTTGTACCGCTTGCATCGTCTTTTGTATACAGCGCCCAAGATGGGAAGCCGCTTGCAGCCAGGCAAGCTCACCGCGCAGCTCCAGCAGGGTCCGTTTGGCGTAGACCGGGACAGGGCGCACCGGCCGCCGTGGACGTTAGGTTTTGGCGAACCCAAAGGCATAGACGGCTGCTCGAATGCAGAAAGGTGGAACGCAAATCCTCGAGGCGACAACTCCGGCGCAGCTGCAAGCTGTGCGTGAGCTCATGCGCGAGTACATCGGCTGGACGCTGACGTTTTTCAGCAATCCCGAGAGCGCGCCCACCTTTCACAACATCGAGCGCGAGCTGCAGGAGCTGCCGGGCGTGTACGCCCGGCCACGGGGCCGACTGCTGCTCGCTACACACAAGGGCAAAGCGGCGGGGTGCGTGGCGCTCAAGGCGGTGAGCCATGCGGTTTGTGAACTGAAGCGGCTGTACGTGCGCCCGGAATTCCGTGGGCTGCGCATCGGCAACCAACTGGTCGCATCGCTCATGGAAGAAGCGCGGCGTGAGGGCTACACGAAGATGGTGCTGGACAGTCATCGCACGATGACTGCGGCGCACCACATTTACCGTTCGGCTGGTTTTGCTGAGGTAGAGACCCCGGCTGATTTTCCCGAGCCGCTCAAGCCGATGGTGGTCTTCATGGAATGTGAGCTGTAATCGTCGTTCTGCTTTTGATCAACGGCCACGCGGATGGCGGATCAGGATTGATTTCACCATCGCGTTCCTCCATCCTTCCCGCGCGACGATTATCCACGGCTTTGCGAGTTTGGTCTCCTATGGTGGACTGAACCGATGACCCACCGGACATACCTTCCCGAGGCACCGACTTCGAGCACCCTATTGCAGCGCAAATGCGCGTGCGGTGGGTCGGTGGATCATAGCGGTGAATGCGAGGAGTGCCGAAAGAAGAAAAACCTCCAGCGGAAAGCTGCAGGCTCAGGCGAGCGCGGAACTGTGCCGCCGATCGTCCACGAGGTGCTGCGCTCGGCTGGCCAGCCACTGGATGCGACCACACGAGCCTATTTCGAGCGGCGCCTTGGCCCTGACTTCGGCCAGGTGCCAGTCCGGAACGTCAGCCCGAAGGCGGCTCCTGGCACTCTAACAATCGGCCAGCCGCGCGATCGTTCCGAGGATGACGCCGATCGGATAGCCGAGGATATCACCAGCCGCGAACCGCGAGGATTCCAGCCGTTTCAGGGCTTCGATTTCGGCCACGTGCGAGTGCATGCTGATGCGCGAGCGGCGGCGTCGGC
>JBQGEN010000135.1:0-2467 GCA_052039615.1 Sideroxyarcus sp.
AGGCAGTTGAAGGAGACGTTCAGTTCGCCGTCCTCGAACCACTTGTAGAACGGCGCGTTGCTCTCGTCCAGCGACTTGGTGAAGGGCTTGTGCCACAGGATGTTCTCGCGGGCGAGATTGGCCCAATAGCCAGGGTAATCCTTGTTGGCGGCATCGACCATCGCCTGATAGGCGGCCATGCCGGAAACGTTGGCTTGTTTCACAAACGCTTCGGCGGGCGGGAACACGCGCGTTTCGTTCAAGACTGACTGGATATTGGACATACTGTTCTCCTGAAAAAGTTGTTATGGTGGTTCACATACTTGTGATTCAGTTTCAGTGCGAAGCCTCATTCTACCGAGTCTTCGGCGCTGACGAAAATTTCCTGCGATTCGCCCGTATCGGTCGATTCAGGCAGGAAACTCGCTGTATTCAGTGGAGGGGAAAACCGCGACGACAGGCGTGGGCAGCATCTCCTCAATCTTCGTAGGACTATAGCCAAACTTCCTGACTTGAGCCTTACAAAAATGCCGGATGGGCCGTTCCCACTGGCTTTGGGGCATGCCCACTTTCCGGAAGAAGGCGCGATTCAGCCGAAACGCAGCTTCAGGACCAGCACCGTCCCGGCCAGCAGCAGCGTGATGCCGTTGGCGACGATGATGGGCCATGCACCCAGCAGGATGCCGTAAGCCAGCCAGAGCGCCACGCCGAGGGTGAACAGCGCATACATCAGCAGCGAGATGTCCTTGGTGTGCCTGGTCCGCCAAACGCGCCAGACCTGCGGCAGGAAGGAGCAGGTGGTGAGCGTCGCGGCGATCCCGCCTATCCATTCATGTCCGGCCATCAATGTTCTCCATGGTTGTCCGAGTCAATTGTCCAGAGTCGATGCGCGTCGAGCAGCAGGCGATAGCGCGCTTCGTTGGCATCGAGGCGGGCAAGGCTTTCGGACAGGGCGGATTCCAGCGCCAGGCGGCGCGCGCTGAGCGTCTCGGTTAGGCTGCTCTCGCCGAGACCGTAGGCGCGAGTGACCAGTTCGGCATTCTGGCGGATGCTGTCTGCCGCTTCCCTGGCTTGCAGCCATATTTCGTAGCTGCGGACCGCCTGCGTATGGGTGGCGTAGATGTCCGCATCCAGGCGGCGCATCACCGCGCTTTCCCGGTTGCCGGCGATCTCGGCTTGCTGGGCGGCGTTTTCGGCATGGCTGCCGCGCAGGCCGAAGGAGAGCGGGATGGAGACATACACTCCGGCCACCTTTTCGTTGCCGCCGAGTTCGTTCGAGTAACGCAGGCCGACGGTGGGGTCGGGCATGCGGTCGGCGCTGCTGCGCTCCGCCAGCAGCTGCTGGATGCGCCTCTCGGAGCGCACCATCTCCAGTTCATGGTTGTGGTCGAGGATGATCTGCTTCCAGTAATCGAAGCTCTCGGCGATGGGACGAGGCTCGCTGGATGCCGGTTGCGGCGGTGGGACGACAAGCGGGAACTGGCGCGCCAGTTCGTTGCCTGCCAGTTCGGCGCGCATCTTGGCTTGCTGCAGCGAGACGGTCGCTTGTGCCACCGCGGCATTGGCCTGGCTCAGTTCCATACGCGGAGCGTCGCCGGCCTTGAGTCGCTTCTCGGTGGGCAGCGCCTGCTGCCTGAGGATGTCGGCCTGCTGCTGCCATTGCTGCACCTGCACCTGTTCGCGCTGCCAGGTGAACCACAGATGCAGCAGTGCGCGACCGGTTTCGTGGCGCGCATCGCCCAAAGCATGGGTGGCGCGCGCCACGCCCTCGTCGCCGATGTCGCTGTCGATGAATACCTTGTTGATGAGGCGCAAAGGACGTTCGATGGCGACATCCCACTCCTTCAGCTTTTCGCCCGGAGTCGCGGTGCGGCGTTGCGCAGTGCCGCCGCGCACGTTGAACTCGTAGTTGCCGCTCTCCCAGCGGCGCTGGTTGGTGCGCGCTATGCGGACTTCGGTCTCCGCGTTCAGCACGTCGATGTGGCTGTCCAGCGCCGCGTCGACCTGGGTGTGCGGCGGCAGGTCGGGATAGGCGGCATCCGCCGCCATGACGGGGGCGGTGATGCACAACGCCAGTGACAGCAGAACGGTGGTGTGCATGCTCATGCCAGTCTCCCGAATTCGATGACCGGGGTCAGCCAGTAGGCGATCTCCCGGTTGGGATCCGATTCCTTGAGATGGGCGATCAGGGCGTGTGCATCGTCCAGGTTCATCACGCTGGTGAACTGCACGCGTTGCGAACGGCCGCGTACCTGCTCGATCATGCTGGGCAGTATCTCTTTGTGGCTGCTGCCTTCGGTGAGCGTGATGGTGAAGCCCCGCACCAGATCCGGATGCTGCAGCAGGTGATCGACCATGCGCTCTTCAAGCGAGCGGTGGCAGACCAGGGTCAGACAACAGTTCAGTTCTTTCATGATTTTCCCCTTGCAGCTTCGATGCCGAAGCGGCGGTACAGGATGGGCAGCATGATCAGCGTCAGCGCGGTGGA
>JBQGEN010000136.1:0-4148 GCA_052039615.1 Sideroxyarcus sp.
CGCAAGCCTGCGGAATCCCGCTATGAGTTGCTGCTGCGTTATCGGCAGCAGGTCGTCATGGTGAGCGAAAACCTGAAGAGCGTCGTACTGGGCCGCGGCGACAATTGCGATCTGATCATCCACAACACTCTGGCCTCGCGCCAGCATGCCCGCATCGAATACAGCTTCGGGAAATTCCTGTTCACCGATCACAGCTCGAACGGCACCTACATCCGCTTCAGCGACGATCAGATCATCCAGCTCAATCAACAGCAGATCGTGTTGCACGGCGCCGGGTCGATCAGTCTGGGGCTGCCTTTCTCGGAAGACCCGACCGACGTGATCGAATTTCTCCTGCAATAGCACTTGGCTTGGCGGGTTTACGCAGCGATTTTTCGCGACGACAGTTCCATCTCGGGTCATAATGCCGACACAAAATTCATCAACCAAAAAATCCAGGGAGGATTTGCTGTGACCGTCGACAATGACCTGATTCTGCGCGAGTTGCGCAAAGCCAAGGCTGCACACCTCAAGTGGCGCTCCTATGCCTACGCGATGGTGGCCGGCCTCGACATCGACGCCGAGTACGCGCCGCTGGACCATACCGAATGCGCCTTCGGCCACTGGTACCACGGTGCCGGCAAGGAACATTTCGGCCATCTGGACACCTATTCCGGCATCGAAGTGCCGCACCAGATCCTGCACAAAATCTACAGCAAGATCTACGAATCGGCCAAGAAGGGCAAGCTGCAGGAAGCCGAAGTGGACGCGAAGCGCCTGACCGAGCTGTCGCGCCAGGTGATCGATGCGCTGGAACTGGTGGAGCACGAGGTCGCTTCCCAGAAATAGCCCGGCTTCGTCAACGTCAGGGGATGGCTGCATGCGCAGCCATCTTTTTTTTCCTGCTGCATTGCCGGGCATTTCTGCAACAGCGCCCGCCGCGCATATTTCGCAATGGCATCAAGCGCTTCCATTATTGACAACGTCGTTTTTTGCGCGGCGGGCAATCCCTGACTGCGCAAACGGGTAATAGACCGCCAATCCTTTTCCGGTTATATCTTGCATCATCCTTTATCCGGAGGTGCTGGATATGTTCGAAAAATTCATCTCTGCACTCGGCCTGAAAAGCCAGCAGGAAGAGATCGCGCAAGTGATCAACATCTACGACGCGGTGCTTGCCCACACGGCTTGGAAGAAACGCCTGTTCCTGTACCTGGAGGGGCAATCCAGGGAAGATCTGCAACCCGCCAAGATCGGCGTCGACTACCTTTGCGTGCTTGGCAAGTGGATACACGGTGACGGGAAGGCGCACTTCGGCGAAGAACCGGAATTCCGGCAACTGATGGAAGAGCATGCCAAGTTCCATGTGCACGCCGCCAGCGTCGTGGAAGCGCATTTGGCTGGCGATGACAACCACGCGATGGAAATCCTGAACGGAAGTTTCGACGCCCAATCCAAAAAGACCGTGAAGTGCCTGACCAAACTGAACGCCGTGGTCGAGGCGCGCAAGCAGAATCACTGATCTCATTGAAGCCGCGCCAGGGCTGAATGGCCGCCCCCCAACACACATCCGCCTCAAAGGTGGCGGATGTTAATCGTGCCTGCGGCAGATGTCCTCAGGACAAGAAGCCAATACAATAGCCAACTGTGTTGATAGACATATTCCACGATTCCGTTATCATTTTCCGGTACTTGCCTTCAGGAGAGCAGCTATGTTGAAGAAAATGTTTTCGATATTCAGCTTGACCTCGTCCCAACGCGAGGAAATCCGGCACGAGATCAACCTGTTCGAGGCGATGCAGGCGCATGCGAACTGGAAGAAGCGCCTGCACGACTACATCGAGGGCAAATCCGGCGAGGATCTGCAGCCGCATCAGGTGGGAATGGACAACCGCTGCGTGCTGGGCAAGTGGATACACGGATCGGGCAAGGCGCACTTTGGCGAGCAGGAGTTGTTCCGACAGCTCGAAGAAGAGCATGCGAAATTCCATCACCATGCCGCCAAGGTGGTCGAGGCCTACCAGGCGGGCGATACCGAACTGGCCGAGAAGCTGCTGGCCGGGACCTTTGCCGAGCAATCCCGCAAGACCGTGAATTGCCTGGCCAAGATCAACGCCTCGGTGGAAGGCAAAGAGCTGGCCCCTTAAGCGTTCAACCTTGCAGCCGTTTCAGCAGCTTCTCGTGTATGCCGCCGAAGCCACCATTGCTCATTACCAGGATCTGGTCGCCTGACTTCGCGGCTGCCGCGATTGCCTCGATCAATTCGTTAAGGTCATCCTTCACCACCGCCTTGTCACTCAGCGGGGCCAAGGCGCCGCGCGCATCCCAACCCAGATTGCCGGCATAACAGAAGGTCAGGTCGGCATCCTTCAGGCTGCCGGGCAGTGCGTCCTTCATCACGCCCAGCTTCATGGTGTTGGAGCGCGGCTCCAGCACGGCGAGGATGCGCGCTTTGCCCACCTTGCGGCGCAGACCAGCCACGGTGGTGTCGATGGCCGTGGGATGGTGCGCGAAGTCGTCGTACACCGTGATGCCGTTGACGGTGCCGCGCACTTCCATGCGGCGCTTCACGTTCTTGAACTCGGCCAGTGCGGCCAGGCCTTGCGCGGTAGGCACGCCGGCATGGCGCGCCGCGGCTAGCGCGGCCAATGCGTTCATGCGGTTGTGCTCGCCCATCAAGTCCCATTGCAGCTTGCCTTGCAGTTTGCCGTTGAGCGAGACCTGCTCGTTCGTGTCGATGTTCCAGCCGTCGTCACTGCCGAACTTCTCCACCGGCGTCCAGCAGCCGCGCTGGATCACACGCTGCAACGATTCCTCGCGGCCGTTGCTCACCACCAAGCCGTTGCCCGGCACGGTGCGCACCAGATGGTGGAACTGCGTCTCGATGGCGGCGAGGTCGGGGAAGATGTCGGCGTGGTCGAATTCGAGATTGTTCAGGATCGCGGTGCGCGGATGGTAGTGCACGAACTTGGAACGCTTGTCGAAGAAGGCGGTATCGTACTCGTCTGCCTCGATGACGAAGAACGGCGCATCGGTGATGCGCGCCGAGATGCCGAAGTTCTGCGGCACGCCGCCGATCAGGAAGCCGGGATTCAGCCCGGCATGTTCCAGTATCCACGCCAGCATCGAGGTGGTGGTGGTCTTGCCGTGCGTACCCGCCACGCCCAGCACCCACTTGTCGCGCAGCAAGGTATCGGCCAGCCATTGCGGGCCGGAGGCGTAGGGCAGGTTGCGGTTGAGGATCTCTTCCATCAGCGGATTGCCACGCGACACCACGTTGCCGATGACGAACACGTCCGGCTTCAGGTCCAGCTGCTCCGTACCCCAGCCCTCGATCAGCTCGATGCCCTGCGCTTCCAGCTGCGTGCTCATCGGCGGATAGACGTTGGCGTCGCAGCCGGTGACGCGGTAGCCGGACTGCTTGGCGATGGCGGCGATGCCGCCCATGAAGGTGCCGCAGATGCCGAGGATGTGGATGTGTTTTTGTTTGCTCATCGTCTCTTCCAAACTTCACCCTCTCCCCATCCCCTCTCCCGCACGCGGGAGAGGGTGCCCGTGAGGGCGGGAGAGGGAAGGTTTTACGTCCTGAAAATAAAATACACCGCGCCCATCAGGCACAGCCCCGCCCACAGGTAATCCAGCTTCAGCGGCTGGTTCATGTACAGCACCGCGAACGGTACGAAGATGGTCAGCGTGATGACTTCCTGCAATATCTTCAACTGCCCGAGGCTGAGTTGGGTGTAACCGATGCGGTTCGCCGGCACCTGGATCAGATACTCGAACAGCGCGATGCCCCAGCTCACCAGCGCCGCGATATACCACGGCGATGAAGAAAAATTCTTCAGGTGCCCGTACCACGCGAAGGTCATGAACAGGTTGGACACCGCCAGCATCAGCGCGGTGACAAGCAGCGGGTTGGAGATCAGGTTCATGACTAACCCCCTCTCCCGTGCAGGGAGAGGGCTGGGGTGTGGTTAGAAGCCTCCAACATCCCCTGGTCCTTGTTTAATTCACGCCCAGCAGTTCAACTTCAAACAGCAGCGTAGCATTCGGCGGGATCACACCGCCCGCACCGCGCCGGCCGTAGCCCATCTCGGGCGGGATGACCAGCGTGCGCTGACCGCCCTCCTTCATGCCCTGCACGCCCAACTCCCACCCGATGATGACCA
>JBQGEN010000137.1:0-5558 GCA_052039615.1 Sideroxyarcus sp.
TTGAGCTCCAAGGCGATACGGCCGACCGCATTCTATTCGGCGGGAATGCTGTTGCTGTTGCTGGTCGGATGCTGGTACTACACCAAGATGCGTTATTCCAAGCTCAAGGCCCAGCAGGATCTGAGCGTCGCCGCTGCAGAATACGCCAAACAGCTGGCCTTGCGCGACGCCGAAGCGCGCATGTACGCGATCCTGCATACCATAGCCGACGGCATCATCACTTTCAGCGAAAACGGCATGATCGAGGAGTTTTCCGCCAACGCCGAACGCATCTTCGGCTATACCGCGGGCGAGGTTATCGGACAGAACATCACCAGGTTGATGCCGGATTCCGCGCGCTGGCTGCGCCACGACAACCGGTCGCCAGGCAGAGAAGCGAGTGCTGCAGAGCACGAGATAGCGGGTTGCCGCAAAGATGGCAGCACCTTCCCGCTGGAACTGGCCGTGAGCGAGATGATGCTGGGCGGACAGCGCCATTTCACCTGCATGGTGCGCGACATCAGCCGGCGCAAACACATCCAGCAGGAACTGATCGCCGCCAAACACGACGCAGAGCTGGCCAGCCAGGCCAAGAGCTACTTCCTCGCCAACATGAGCCACGAGATCCGCACACCAATGAACGCCATCATCGGTTTCTCGCAATTGTGCCTGGAAACCCCGCTGACGCCCGTGCAGCGGGATTATCTGGAAAAGGTCTCGATCTCGGCCAGTTCGCTGCTGGGCATCATCAACGACATACTGGATTTCTCGAAAATCGAGTCCGGCAAGCTGGACCTGGAAAAGGCCCCGTTCAGTCTGGATGCCGTACTCAGGAGCGTCGCCGCCATCATCAGCATCCGCGCCGAGGAAAAACACCTGGAGTTCCTGATCGACGAAGAATTCGGCTTGCCACGGACGTTGCTCGGAGATTCGCTGCGCCTGGGCCAAGTGCTGAACAACCTCGCCCACAACGCCGTGAAGTTCACCGAGGCAGGCGAAGTCACGATCCGTATCAGGGTGGAAAGACAGATACCCGGCGAAGGCGAGGACTACGGTCAGGTCGTGTTGCGTTTTATGGTAAGCGATACCGGCATCGGCATGACGACCGGGGAAATCGACAAGCTCTTCCAGTCCTTCAGCCAAGCCGATGTTTCCACCACGCGCAAATACGGCGGCACCGGACTGGGGCTGGCCATATCCAAGCGCTTGGTGGAATTGATGGGCGGGCGCATCTGGGTGGAAAGCACGCCAGGGAAAGGCAGCCTTTTCGCGTTTGAACTCCCCTTCACCTTCTTGCCCGACGAGGCCGCCAATGCACCGGACCTGAGCGACCTCAAGGCGCTGGTGGTGGACGACAACGAGAGTGCGCGCCGTTTGATCCTGTCCATGCTGGCGTCGTTCGGCGTCGAAGCGATGTCCGCAGCCACCGGCCTAGAAGCACTGGAAATGATAGGACAGACCGACAAGGACGGCCGACCGTTCGGTTGCGTGATACTGGATTGGGGCATGTCCGGCATGAGCGGACTGGAACTGGCGAAACGCATCAAGCAGGAGATGGCGCTGCGGCTGCCCCCCAAGGTTATCTATCTTTCCGGTCACAAACACGCGGAGATGATCAATGCGTCCGGGGCGGCCAGGCTGCTGGACACCGTGCTCAACAAGCCCGTGACGCCATCCGGATTGCTGGATGCACTCGTGGCGAGTGCGGCAGAACTGTGCCGATGGACGCCGCCCGCATTGCAGCACGAGGTGCCTGCCGACCTGGGCGGCCTGCATGTACTGCTGGTGGAAGACAACAAGTTCAATCAGCAACTGGCCAACACCCTGCTGGTGCGTGCCGGGATAGAGGTAGGCATCGCCGACAATGGATTCGAGGCGCTGCAGGCGCTGCGCCGCGAAAGCTTCGACGCGGTGCTGATGGATATGCAAATGCCGAAAATGGATGGACTGGAAGCCACGCGCCACATTCGAACCAGTCTGGCGCTGACCGATCTGCCCATCATCGCGATGACCGCCAATGCCATGCAGGGCGATCGCGAGACCTGTCTCGCTGCCGGAATGAATGATTACATTTCCAAGCCGCTGCACTACCGCGATCTATACGCCACCCTCGCCCGCTGGACCCGGCGCGCAGCCCCCGCTACCGGGCCCGCGAGCCCGGGCGTCCCGCAGGAGGAAGACCTGCCCGTCTTGGACACGGCCAATGCCATGGCCAGAATGGGCGGGAAGGACCTCTACCTGTCCATGCTTTCCAAATTCGTCCCCAGCCAGGGACAGGCGCTGCAAGCCATCCAGGACGCACTTTCCATCAACGACCGGGCGACCGCGGAGCGTCTGGCGCATTCGCTGAAAGGGGTCGCCGCATCCGTCGGCGCCGCCGCCCTGGCAGAATCCGCCAGACTGCTGGAGCAGGCGATCGAAGCGCAGGACACCAGGGCATATCCGGGACTGATGGAGGCCGCGGCAGGCCGGCTGAGCCAGGCGGTTGCCGCGATAGAAACCTATCTGGAGACGCAGCAAAAGTGATTGCGCAGGACTATCCGGCCGCTCCTGACTTCAAATAGCCACCCGGCAAGCCAAAGATAACAGGGACATTACTTGAAGCGGTAACTCAACGCGATGTAGCCCGTATCCAGATAGCGCCGGCTGACGATCGGACTGTGCCGAACAGCGTCGCCGAGCCACTTGCGGCGCACGTAGCAGTTCAGGTGATATTCATCGGTCAGTTCGATATCGGCTATCAATCCGAGCAAGCCGTTGAAAGATCCTGCAGGCTGATAGGCGGCATATTGGCTGTCCGCTGCTTCCGGGACCGAGATGCCGTAGTAGTAGCGCACATATTCCCTAGACTGGTATTCGCCTCCAAGCAGGGGATAAAGATCCAGCCGCGGCAGCTCGATCTTTCCGCCATAGATCGCCTCGAACCAGTTGCCTTGCGAGCGATGCACATCGTGAAAAGCATTGACCCAGAATCCGCCTGCCGGCGTCACCTGTAATGTCCCGATACCCAGAGGGAGGGAGTTCTCCCTTTCTCCCAATCCCTGCAGGCTCGGGGTATTCGTCCCGAATCCATCCTGGGTGATCCGGCTTACCAGTTCCAGATACCCATAGCCCAACTTCAGCGTCTTGATTCCCAGCGTATCGACCCGGGCGAACACCCTGCCGTATTTGAAATCGGCATAGGGCAGGACACTGAGCGTGTCGCTTGTACCCCGGACGATGCTGCGCGTGTAGTAGCCACCCAGGCCGATATCGCCGTCCAGCGCTGGCGGAAACGCATCGGATGCAGCTTGCGCCATCCCGCTCAGCAGCAGGCCGGCCAGGCATGCAAACGGAATACTGCGCCTGTCATTCCTTGTGTGTTGAGTGTCCATATCTGCCCGGTCGAAAATAGCTGGTGTTGTCGTAATATGATGCATGCTCATTCTCCACGGCCCAGCCCGGCACTCCAAGCAGCGGCACGGGCGAGAGTTCACGAGTACTGCGGCAATGCTCCGGAGCGGACAGATAGTCTGCCAGCGATTCGTCAAGATGCGCCAGTTGGCGCGCCTGCGGCCAGTCGAAGAACGCCTGCTCCACCGGCAATACCAGCCCCTGTCCTGTCATGCCCAGGTATGGGCGCAGTGCCTTCTCATACAGACCATGGCCGAACAGGTAGAACCCCATGCTGGACTGCACCTGCGCACGCCGCTGCCAGAAAAGTTCCTTCCAGCGAAAATCCCGCAGCAACCCGGCCAATTCCGCATCGGCGCAAGCGACGATGACGCCGGATTCGTCCAGCAGGGTGTTGGTGTCCCGCACCGCACCACGCTGGCTGCGCAGCGCCACCTCGTCCTCCCCGGTCAGAGCCCGGTAATGGCGCACATTGATGGCTGCCTTGGACTTGGGGAAAGTGAACCACACCAGCGCGTTGAGCAGGTCATGCCAATTGTTCGCGCGTGTCGGCACTTCGCCTTTCAGGTAGCAGCGCGGCTCATATTGCGCCTCGAACGGGAGCTTGCCGTATTCCTGCGGCACGAAGCGCAGAGGCCGCCCGTCATGCACCGTGATAGGCGGTAGACTCTCGGCCAGCAGCGCGTTGCAGTCCTGCAGGGTCGGGAAGCTCACTGTCCCAAGTCTGGAAATCGTCATATGCAGCGGCGCGAAGGCAATGTTGTGCAACAAAGCCTCGTTCCATTCGGGTATCGGTTTCATTTGCGTGAGTGTATCCGAAACGAGCGGCACAACACATCGCCAGCCGCTTGTGGTAAGTTGCGCCCTATTCGCCATTGCCGCACAGGGAGAAGATAATGAACGAATTGGATGCCATCCAGGCCAGTCTTGCCAGTTTCACCAAGCGCCTCGACGAGGTTTCCAGCAACCCTCTGCATGAGCTGCGCAAGTGCTCCTTCTTCGACCCTATCCCCAGCGAATGGCTGAAGCCCATCTCGGAACAGACCGAAATCAGGACATTTTCGGCTGGCGATAGCCTTACCGAGGAAGGCGACGACATGGACGCCTTTTACGTCATCCTGTTCGGCAGCGCGACCGTTTACTACAACAAGAAGATCGTCGGTACCATCCGCAGCGGCGAGTGCACCGGCGAGGGGATGTTCTTCGCCAACGAGAACATCTCGCGCTCGGCGACCGTCGTCGCGGACGGGCAACTGATCGCGGCCGTGATCAGGCAGTCTGGCATCGACCGTTTGCACGGCGATGCCAAGGCCTACATGGACAAGGCACTGCTGCTGGCACTGTTCAAGAAACTGCAGGGGGCGAACCGCAAGATCGAGGAGTTATTGCGCTGAGCGGCCGGCTGCCGGCCCGAGGCGTGTGTTGTGCCTGTGTTGTTCTCTCAATCTGAAAAAGGAGTCATGTATATGCGTAATCTGCTACTCGCAGCGTGTCTTGCCGGTTTCTCCGTTCCCGCGATGGCTTCCTGCGACAGTCTCAAGTCGGAGATCGATGCCAAACTGCAAGCCAAGGGCGTCGTTTCCTACACACTGGAGATCGTTCCCGCCGCCCAGGCGGCAACTCCTGCCGCCGCGTCCAGCGTGGCAACCGCTCCGGCCATGCAAGTTGCCGGCAAAGTGGTCGGCTCTTGCGAGGGCGACAGCAAACGGATCGTCTATACCCGTCATTGATCCCGACCCGGCTCGGCCCGCACCTGGCCGAGCCTCCTTTCCCGCCGTATCCCCGTACGCCATGCCTGTTTCGGCTAGAATCACGGGCATATGAGCATCATCGCCGTCTTCAACCAGAAAGGCGGGGTAGGCAAGACCACCACCGCCGTCAATCTCGCCGCTGCCTTGTCGCGCATCGGGCGTGCAGCCTACGGCATCGATCTCGACCCGCAGGCGCAATTCAGTGCGATCGCCAACGTCACGGCAAAATCCGGCGCGGACACAGTATTAAGTCTATTCCAGCACAACCGCCCGCTCCGCGACCTGGTCCGGGAATCGTCCAGCAACTTCAGGATCATCCCCGCTCACACCGAGCTATCCAAGGTGGATGCGCTGTTCGGCAAAGGCTTCAATGTGGTGAACCGGCTCAACAGCGCATTGCACGTCGAGCGCTTCGGCGGCAAGGACACCCCGGTG
>JBQGEN010000138.1:0-5213 GCA_052039615.1 Sideroxyarcus sp.
TTCTCCATCGGTTAGGTTCGAGAACGCAGACGGACTGGTCGACGGTGTAATGCCCTACACCTCGCTTGGCGCACTCGCCGTAATAGGCCATGCGCGGGTCGGTGTGGCGCGTCCACTCGGCACAGCTGCCGCAGCTTTTAACGTTGGTGCTCACAGGCTTCGCACGTTACGCGCGCGCGCGAGGCGAGTTAAGGGTGAAGCGCTTCAGGAAATGAAAAGCCCCGCGAGTGCGGGGCTGGGATGGGGAAGGCGGTGTAGTTTAGTTGTCAGTTCGTTCTGTAAAGCTGATCACACGCCCGTTTTTCACGTTGACCCAATAGAACATCGTGCGGTAGGTCTCGATCATGCTGCCCTTAACAACGGTTTTTGTGACGTACGCCGCGCCAGTGCATTCTTCCAAACGATCAATGGACATGCCTATGCGGATTGCGCCGAAGTCCTTTGCGCACTTGCGCTTCTGAGCCGATTCTTCTTCGTTCTGGAGCTGATTAATGGTTTTTCTTTGTCCGGGCGGGCAAGGTATGGATTCAAAGATAGTCCAGCCCTTCTCGTTCTTGGTTTCCTTGGTACAAGATGCCATGAACTCGCCTTTCGGGCATGGTGCAGTTTTGTATGACGTCTTCCCATTTACTCGCACCGGAAAGTCGCAAACATTGTTATCACTGCGTCTGCTGGCCTGCTCTTCAGCATATTCGCGCTCAAGCTGCTGAGTGCGGGTTTCTTCTGCCAGGCTCACAAACGGCATGGCGCACATCGCCAACAGGATCAATTTCTTCATGGTCACCCCCTTATGGAATGCAGACTTTAAAACAACCCGACCTGCCTGTCATCCACCAGCTCGTCGCAGATGAGGTAGATCTGGCGCTCGGTCAGGCCGTATTCCAGTGCCAGGCAGCGCACCGACTCTCCGCGCACGCGACGGCGGCGGATCTCCGAATCGCGCACGGCCCGGATCGCGCGCTCGGCCTTGGGCAGGTCGAAGTGTTCATCCCCGCCGAACATCTGCTGCAGCTTCTCTGCGGCCTCACGGCCCAGCAGCGTGACCAGGTAATGGTCGTCATCGAGATCCAGCTTGGGAACATACAGGCGCACTCCGCCGCGCGCCTGCACCAGCGCCATCGTCTTGGAGAGGCCGATCTGTCCCACGATGTCTTGCAGGATCGGCGGCAGCAGGTCGGTGTCGATCTCGGCGTGGATCATTTCTCGACCTTTCTGTTCGGGTCAAACACCGCGCCCTTAGGCATCCACGTCATGCCGCGCTCTTCCAGCCAGGCCACCACCATCGCGGCGTTGAGCTGGTGCAGCACCTCCGGCGTGATCTTCAGATCGGCAGATATCTTGGCGTTGCTGATCACGGCAGGCTTGCGGTTCCACCACCAGCCGATGAAAACGCCGAGATAGATGCCGATAAACAAACCGTCCCATGCATCTAGGTTCACTTGGTGCCCTCCTTGCTCTTCCTGGTGTGTTCCAGCACGCCAGCCAGTATCCACAGCTGGCCTTCGTCCATCATCTCCAGCTTGCGGTCGACGCCGGTCTGGCGCTTGGCGGCGCCTTCGGCATAGGCCTTGCCCACGCCCATGCTGCGGCACACTGCGCAGATCTTGCGCAGCAGGGGCTGGCGGTCGGTGGCGGCTTTGTCGATGAAGGCCCATTCGTTGACCTTGGCCACCGGCTTCCAGCCGCAGGCGCGGAAGTGGTCGAGCAGCTTGCTGCGGCCAGCCTGGTCCAGATCGGCAGACGACCGCACGCGGGCCACCGACCACAGCACGTCGCGGTAGGCGTCGTCTGCCATGTCCAGATCGCGCTTGGCCGCATGGATGGCGGCAAGGTCGCGGCGGCGTTGGTCGGTGGGGTAGCGGGTGGACATGGTCAGGCTCCGTAGCCGATCTTCACCAGCTCGATGGCGGTGCAGGTTTTGCGGATGTGGCGGCAGAACGCCTTGGCGCTGGTCCAGTACGGGAGCCAGTGGGTGTGGGTCTTATTCGCGCGCGCTGCGAACCCTTCCCTCTGCTCTTTCGGCCATATCCTGGATTTGCTCATCTTCAGCAGCGATTCCCGATACTTCGCCCCAAAAACAAAACGCTTCTTCTCGCAGAGGAACTTGCGCGGGATCTCTGAGTTGTCATTGTTGAGCACCCACGCGCCCTCGATGACCCCGTCCACATAGACCTCGATGCCGTACTTCAAGGGCGAGATACGCCCAACAATGGCGTGGATCTTGTAGCCATCGCAAACCAGCTCGACGCGCCCCCATGAGCCGCTCAGCTGCTGTTCGATCTGCTCCCATTGTTCTTTGGTGACTGGTGTTCCCATGCTTGACGCCATATCCGCCCCTGTTTTCGTCTTGGTCGTGACACTTAAATGGGAGTCCCTTGATACATGGAGACTCCGATGAAAAAATTGTTCTTGCTGCTGCAGGTGTTACTGGCTCTTGCTCAACTGTCCGAAGCCCTGAAAAACCTGTTCGTATAGCGTTAAACCATCTCCCCCAACCCGCTATCTCTAACGGGCTGGAAGCGAGGGTTTAGGCCACTGCGTCCTTCAGAGCCTTGGCGGGGGTGAAGTGCGGAACACCCTTGGCTGCGATCTCGATCGTCTCGCCAGTCTTGGGGTTGCGACCCTTGCGGGCTGCGCGGGCTTTGACGGTCAGCTTGCCGAGGCCGGGCAGGGTCACTTCGTCGCCGTTGGCCATCGCCTCGGTGACGACATCGCCCAGCTTCTTCAGGACGCCTTCGGCTTCCTTATTGGTCAGGCTGGCTTCGGATGCCAGGGCTTTAACGAGTTCGGCTTGATTCATGTGTTGCTCCTTTGGGTAGATAGTCAAACGTGGGCAGGTGATGCGTATCGCGGATGCCCGTGGCCGCGATACTTGGTTACTCGTTACCACTTGGCGCAGAACCCCTCGAAGGCGGTACCGTACTGCTCACGAAACCACCGAAACATTTCTTCTGCGCTCATGAATCCGTCTTTCTGAGCAAAGACGCTCACTTCGCTCCAGGGAAGCCTTCGGCCATCTATTACGATCACAGAGGCCACAGCGTCCATCCGTACATGCTGGCACTCGGTCACCGTCTCCGTGCGCAGTAGCTTGACGCCACGGCTGCGCAGGCCGGTGTAGAGTTTTGCCGTGTCGCCAGGCACGGGCCGCCTGCCGTCCTTGCGGCGATGGCGGATGGTCTGGCGCTTCTCGCCGCTCTCGACGCGGGGCGAGAACTGCTTCTTGAAGTTGAAGAGGAAGGTGGCCATGTCATCAATACCGAGCGCTATCAGGCCGCACCGCGTCGATGCCGGGCCAGCCGGGGCCGCCGTCATCACCATGCAGCTCGGAGTAGTCGATCAGGCTGCGGCCGCAGTCCGGGCAGCTGCTGCCAACAAGCAACTTGCACACGCTGCCATCAGTGCGCTTGCCGCAAAGCCTGTGCTCCACCAGCCCGCCGACCACGTCCGCGATCATCATGCAGAAGTTGGCGCAGTCCACTGCTTGCTTGGCGACCGTGATGTCCTCGAAGCCACTGGCCTTTTCCACGGCAAAGGCTTTTGACATAAGGCGCGGGAACAGGTCGCGCGCGGTGGCGAACTTCCACGACACGCCGCGCTCTTCGTCCTTCTCGCGCAGCCGTTGCTCCATCAGCAGCGCAAAGGCCAGCACCTCTGGGCGCAATCCGTGCGATTCCGCGAGTTGCGCTTCCAGTTCCTTCATCTTGGAATGCAGCCTCTCAACGGTTACGAATGCGGCGCGGGTCGCCTGCTCGTCAGACTGGAAAGTTGCTCTCCACGCTTCGTAGGTCATGCCGTCACCTCTTGCTCAAACGGCGTAATCACAAAGTCCTCAACGCCGCTCACGATGCTGATGCCCGCCACGCCTTTGACGCCGTCCGGATCGTTGAGGATGGCTTCCTTGTTGACCTCAAGCTTCTCGCGCACAAAGTGAATCAGCCCGAGGCGGGTGAGCGTTTCGATAACTGCGTCTGCGCCAGTCACGCGCACGCTGGGCGGGCGCTGACGCCACTGCACTTCGCCGGTGATGAGGTTGGCAGTCTTCACCTTTCCGCCGTTGGTCAGGTCGTCGCGGTGCGCCTCGCAGAATGCCTGCACGCCTGTCTGCAAGCCTTCGAGCTGCTTGCTGAGCGCCTCCAGCGTGGGCTGGTAGGTCTGCGTGATGTGGGCGATGCCGTCGTTCATCTCGGCTGCGATGCGCGCGAGCTGGCGCTGCAGGTCGCCGATCTGCTTGATGTCGGCTGCGGCCTCGCCGTTGTTTTGCGGCACGTTGATCTGTGCCTTGGCTTTGATGCGGGTTTTTGGTGCTGTTGCCATGTTGTTCTCCGGTTGGTCAGGTTGGTACGTGTAACTGCCCCAGCAGATCGGGAAGCGGGATCTTGCGCAGCCTGCTCTCCAGCCGCAGGCTGTGCATGGCGCGGTCGCGCAGGAAGGTGCAGGTCTGCTCCAGCTCGTCCGGGTTGGCGGCGATGTAGTAGCCGTCTCGTGGGGTGCCGCAGATGGCGTTGCCGTCGTCGCGAAGCTGGCTCACCAGGGTGCGGATGTTGCGTTCCTTGGTGTCTAGCATCACGGCCAGGCGGTTGACGCGGATGCCGTTGCCTCGGCCGATGTGGCGCGAGAGAACCGTTAAAAGTTGGTCAGTTGTTGCCATCGTTGCCTCCTTTCTTGAGCGCTTGCTTGACGTGTTCCGGCATGGTGCTGCGCGGTTTTCCGGTCTGCTGGCCGATCACTTGATCCACGGGTTTCAGCTGCGCGCCGCCGATGGGGGTGTTTCCAGTGCGGCGGTTTTCGGTCTCGGCCTCTTTCTTGGCCTCGGCCTTGCTGCTGTAGCCGACGATCACTTCGAGCAGGTAGCCGTGGCTCTTGAGCGGCAGGGTGAGCTTGTCGCGCTTGGTCACCATCTCTTCCAGGGCAGACTTCCAGTACTCGATGGGGGCGGACCAGATGCGGCCGCCGCGCTCGATCTTGGCTTCGGCAATCATGGGCTGCAGCTCGGTGAGCAGGCTGGCCAGGCGGTCCATGCTGAGGTTGCGCGTGGGCGGGCGAAACAGGGCGACGTACTGCACCAGTAGCTTGCCGAGCGGCGCAGGCAGCGCCAACGCAGCCATGACGGCATCGCGCGCGCCTTCGTGGCCGATGAGTACATCGAGCGAGGCCATTGCGCCGCAGGCTGGGCAGGTGGTTTTCATCACGCCCCCATCCTGTGGACGATC
>JBQGEN010000139.1:0-3706 GCA_052039615.1 Sideroxyarcus sp.
CACCTCGACGATGAGCGCTTCCACGAAGATCTGCGGGCGGCGCACGTCCAGCTTCTCGATGACGGAGCGGATGTTGTTGTAGACCGGCTCGGAGGCGGTGACGATCAGCGTGTTGGACGAGGTGTCCGCCTGGATCATGCCGCCGCCGGCAGGCGCGGCGCTGACGGGCTGTGCACTGCCCGGCGGCGCGGCGGGGGCGGCTGGAGCCGAGGCATCGCCGCTCAGCACCGAACGCAGGGTCTGCGCGAGCTTGCTGGCATCGGCGTTCTTGAGTTGCACTACGTGGATGTTGCCGGGCACATTGGCGGCGCCGTCCAGCTTGGCCACCAGTTCCTTGACGCGAGCGATGCGGCCGGGGTTGTCCGAACGCAGCAGCAGGCCGTTGGTGCGGCTGTCCGCCAGCAGCACGAAGCGCTGGTTGTCGTCGCCGCCGGCCTGCGGCGCGGCCGCTTCGGGCATCAGCTTGTTGATGATGTTGGCGAGGTCGACCGCCGAAGCGTGCCTGACCGGGATCAGCAGCGGCGCGTCGGCGTTGGGCTGGTCGATGGACTCAATCAGCTTCTCGATGCGTCTCACGCTGCTGGCGTAGTCGGTGACCACCAGCGCGTTGCTGGAAGGGTAGGCGACCACGATGTTGTTCGGCGCGATCATCGGGCGCACCACGTTGATCAGTTGCGAGGCGGATTCGTATTTCAGCACGAAGACCTTGGTGACCAGCTTGTCGCCGCGGCCCTGCGCCAGCGAATCGACATGCAGCTTGGCGTCTGCCTCGGGGATGATCTTGGTCACGCCGGCCGATTCCACCGCCGCATAGCCTTGCAGGCGCAAGGCGGAGAGCAGGATGTCATAACCCAGTGCGGGCGACACGGGTGTGGCCGAGACGATGTTGATGGTCCCCTTCACGCGCGGATCGACCAGGAAGTTCTTTTTGGAGATCTGCGAGATGGCGCGGATGACCTCCTGGATGTCGGCGTTGACGAAATTCAGCGAGACCAGTTCTTCTGGCTGTTTTTCAGCGTGACACGGTGTCGCGATGAATAATGCCAGGCTGCAGAGCAGCAGGGTTCGTCGCACGATGCTGTTGATCAAGGCCTTCCCCTTATTAATCCTTGCTGCTGTTGAAGCAGTACCTTTTGTTGTTCCGGCGTGAGCCGGTTGAGCATCTGTATCTGTGCAGCGGATGCCGGATCGCCGCGGACCGGGGTGATGCCGGCGGCGGCGGGAGCCTTGTCCAGATCGACACGATGCCGGACGCCGTTGCGCTCGAGCACCACATGGTCCGCATGCGTTTCCGCGAGCACGATGCCGGGCATCACCTCCTTGCCCAGCGCCACGCCGACCTGGCCCTGCCCGGTCTGCAACACCGCGAACCCCGCGTCGCGGTGCGCGAAGATGCCGATGGGCCGGATGCCGTTGAGCGAGGCGGACGAGGAGGCGGCAGTGACGGTGCCGAACAGTTGCTCCGCCTGTGCCGATCCGGTCGCGTTCGTCGTGGCGGGGATGGCATGCTCGGCGGGCGCGAACAGCACCCAGGCATGTTTCGCCAGCAGCAACATCGCCAGCAGTCCGCCCCAGAGCGGCCAGTTCATCCAGAGTCTGGCGGGTGCTGCAAAGACCTTTCTACCCAACCACATGCGGCTTCCCCTTGTTCGCGGAGGGCGAATATAGCATACCCTCGCAGCGGCGGAAGCCGCGCGCGGGGAGGTCAGCGCCGCATTCTGAAAAACGGTGCCAACCCGCCGCTCAAGGCCATCGCCCACACGATGGCGGCGCCCGCGGGCAGGTCGAACCGGACCGACAGCAACAGCCCGGCCGCGTAACCGGAGATGCCGACAGCGAAGGCGAACAGATGGCGGCGTTTGGTCTCACGCCAGGTCGCCAGCGCCGGCACGATCAGGCTGGCGAACACAAGATAGATGCCGACCAGTTGCACCGAGGCGGTGATGGCGATGGCGAACAGGGCGTAGAAGCCGAAGTCGCCCAGGCGTTGTTTGAAGGCGTGCCACGTCGCCAGCAGGACTGCGGTGAGCAGCGCGGTGGCGACGAGTTGCGTATCGTTCACCCACAAAATCTGCCCGACCAGCAGATCCTTCAGATGTTCGCCCGCATGCACGTCGCGGCTCATCAGCAGGATGCCGAGGCTGGCGGCGAGCACGAAGGTGAGACCGATATAAGCTTCCTTCACGTCGGGTGCACGGCGCTCGATCCAGGTGAGCAGTGACGCGCCGCACAGCGCGCCGGTGACGGCGACGAGCTGCACCAGCAGCGGTTGTCCGGTCAGGTCGAACAGCCCGGCCACGATCACGCCGAGCCCGGCGATCTGCGCCACGGCCAGGTCGGCGAAGATCACGCCGCGCTGCAGCACGCGCATGCCGAACGGGATGTGGGTGGCGAGCACCAGCAGACCGGCGAGGAAGGCGGGAAGGAGGATGTCGAGTTCGAGTGTGTTCATGGTGAGCCCCCTGGGTTCGTCATTTCAATCCGGCCAGCAAACGCGCGACCGTGTCGTCGAACAGGCCATACAAGTCGCTCGCCGCCGCGCTGCCGCCGACCGTGTACGGCAGTTCCACCGCGGCGATATGCGCGCGCTGCGCGATCCATTCCGACGGGCGCTCATCCTGGTACGCCGCGCGCAGCACCATCTGCGCCGGATGCCGTTCCAGCGCATTCAGCACCTGCGCCAGGTGCGCAGCGCCGGGTTCCATGCCGGGCTTGGGTTCCAGCGTCGCCACCTCCTGCAGTCCCAGCCAGCCGCTCAAGTAGGGGAATCCCTTGTGCTGCACCACCACCGCCACGCCCCTGAGCGGTGCGGCCTGCTGCTCCCATTTCGCGATCGCGGTGCGCCACTGTTGCGTGAAGCCGGCGAGGCGCTGCCGGTAATCGGCCGCGTTCGAGGGATCGAGCCGCATCAGGCGCTGGGCGAGCGCTTCCGCAACGGGCAGGAAGTTGCGCGGGTCGGTCTGGATATGCGGATTGCCCTGCGCATGCACATCGCCCTCGCTGCGATCCAGGCGCGCCGGCACCTCCAGCATGCGCACGACGGATGCGGCCTCGAAGTAGCCATCGCCGCCGGGCTGCACCCTGCCGTTGCCGGATTCGCGCAGCACCACCGGCAGCCAGGCCGTCTCCAGCTCCGCGCCGGTGCATACCACCAGATCGGCGCGGCGCGCGTGCGCGATCAGGCTGGGGCGCGCCTCGATGTGGTGCGGGTCCTGCAGCGCAGCGGTGGCCGTGTAAATGTCGGCCTTGTCGCCCGCGAGCTGTTGCGTGAGCGCCGCCCATTCCGGCTCGCAGGCGAACACGTTGAGCGCGGCGTGGGCGGTGGTACTGAGCAGCAGAGAAATAGTGCAAAGAAGCCTCTTCATGACTTTTCCTTATGCGTTGCACATCCGCAATTCCGTTCGTGCTGAGCCTGTCGAAGCAGGAACGGAATGCCCTTCGACAAGCTCAGGGCGAACGGTGTGGATGGTTTTCAATATTGATGCGCGCCATGCGCGCCCAGACTCATGATGTATTGCACGAAGAGCTGGTTGTCGGCCAATCCCCGGCGCGAGTTGTCGTGCGCCAGCTGCAGCCGGAAACGCGAGAACTCGCTCGGGCTGTAGTCCAGCATCCAGCTCGTGCGCGTCGGGTTGTAGGCGTAGTCGGCGATGACGTTGCCCGCATTCAGCGCGCCGATCTGCGCCACGCCCGGATCGAGCCGGTC
>JBQGEN010000140.1:0-5976 GCA_052039615.1 Sideroxyarcus sp.
ATACAGGGCAGAGACTGAAAGACTTAAGGACGTTCTACCAAATATGAACGAACAAGCAGTACAGGCTATTGCATTGCAGACTTACAAAGACTTGCAGACACAAGGACAAGGCGCAGCATGAATGAACTATTTGCAGAGGCAATTTTAGGTCGAGACGCCGAAGACTTCATCCAGAGCGATATAGGTCAGTACTTGATTGGATGTGCAGAGCAAGAAGCACAAGAGGCAATGGAACAGCTTAAGCATGTGTTCCCGTGGCGTAGAAGGAAGATAGTAGAACTACAGAACAGGATTTGGAGAGCTGAATCTATCCAATCTTGGCTGGCAGAGATTGTAATTAAAGGCAAACAAGCAACACAACAACTCGAAGGAGAAGATTAAATGACTGAAGCCGCCATCCAACAGGACGTGGAAATCGTAGAAGTTAAGGAAGAAAAGACTCTATCGCCTCGTGAAGAGATGATGGCTCTCATCGCTGAGAAGGCGAAGAAAGAGCGAGACGGAGAGATGGAAGATGCTGGACACGAAGTAGTTGATACTTCAAAAGTGCCAGAAGAAGAACAAGAGGAAGACGAAGTTCCAGAGCCTGAGATTAAAAAAGAAGAGGCAAAGGAAGAAGTGGCAGACCTTGTTGAAATCAAGGTAGACGGAGAAATCCGCAAGGTAGAAAAGGACAAGATTCTCGATGCTGGAATTAGGGCATTGCAGAAAGAATCAACAGCAGATAAACGGCTAGAGGAAGCTACTCGCCTGCTGCGTCAAGTTGATGAGAGATTGCAACAAGCGAAGACGGTAGAGACTCCATCCCAAAAGGAAGAGAAATGGGACGATGCAACTATTGCCTACGCTCTAGAGCATGGTGACGAAGAACAACGTAAATATGCAATTAAACAGTTTAGGGTGCGCGATGAAGCTACGCCTATTGAGACTGTGGAAAAGCGTATTTTGGACACAATGGATTTCAAAGAAGCTTCGTCTTGGTTCCAGAATGAGTACAGCGATATTGTGAAAGACCCCTACCTGTTCGATTTGGCAGTGGTCGCTGAAGATAAAGCAAGAGCGAGCGGAGATACCCGTTCCCGCAAAGAGCTTTATAAGGAAATTGGCGACAACTTGCGCAAGTGGAGAGGCGGAGTAGTTCAAACGCAAACAATGGAACAGAAGCAAGAAAAGAAATCCGAAAAAGTAGTTAGTCTGGCGACTGCATCTGTAAAGAAAACAGCGCCGCAAGAGAAACCGCCTAAGACGACTCAGGACGTAATCGAAGAGATGCGCAAGCGTCGCGGGCAAGCATAAGGAGTAATAAACATGGCTGGTCAAATCTGGGCCACTAACTCGCTGGGTGGCTATATGTACAGCGATAATCTGTCTGAAGACTTGCGCATGGCGGTTCAGCCGATGGCAAAGTTTCGGCAGTTCTGTGATGTCAAGGATGCTGCATTCCAAGGCAAGAAGAAGGGCGACACGTTCCATTGGGACGTATATCAGGACGTTGCTACAGCTGCGGCTTCTACGCTGACAGAAACCAACACAATGCCTGAAACCAACTTCACTATCGTTCAGGGTACGCTGACGATTGCTGAAGCCGGTAACAGCGTTCCGTATTCTGGTAAGCTGGATGATTTGTCTTATCACCCCGTTAAGACCATCGTTAACAAAGTGTTGAAGAACGATGCGACTAAGTGGTTTGATGCTGCTGCGGTAACGCAGTTTGATGCCACTCTGCTGCGCGTTGTTCCTACTGCTGGCACTTCGACATCTGCCATTACGTTGACGACCAACGGAACCGCTACGCTGACAAACAACGTTGCATTCAACAAACAGCATGCAAAGGCAATCGTTGACACCATGAAGGAGCGCAACATCCCAGCTTATGAGGGTGATGACTATTTCGCTTTGGCATGGCCGACGACTTATCGCACTTTGAAGAATGATCTTGAAAGCATCCATCAGTACACTGATAAGGGCTTTACAATGATTATGAACGGAGAAATTGGCCGTTATGAAAATGTGCGTTATGTGGAGCAAACCAACATTCCTAAAGGTGGAGCGGCTGATTCAACCACTTGGGATGCGTTTACTCGCACTGCTGATGCGTGGAATAACGCTGCATCCGACTGGATTTACTTCTTTGGCGCTGACACTGTTGCGGAAGCGATTGCTGTTCCAGAGGAAATGCGCGGGAAGATTCCTACGGACTATGGGCGATCTAAGGGTGTTGCGTGGTATTACTTGGGCGGTTTCGGCATCGTCCATACTGATGCTACTAACTCTCGCATTGTCAAGTGGGATTCTGCAAGCTGATTTAAACAAATAACGGCGGTACGGGCCTTCTCCCGCTGCCAAATAATTCTCTAGTTGAGAGGCGACTAGGGTAAAGGAAATAACATGGCTACAAAATCTATGTCTTACGACCATCCGACGTATGTAACCCGTCAAGCTGCTGCTTTGGGTCTTCCTGCTACTGCTGCATCGACTGCTGTTAATAAGTTCGTTGCTTTCACTGACATGAAGATCAAGAGCATTCAAGGCGCTGTTAATATCGCCGGTACTGCAACCGCTGCTGGGTACGATATTTACAACGGAACTAGCTCGGTAGGCGCATTCACGGCTGGCACTTCTGCGGCTGGGTCTGTGCTTACTGCTATTTCGTCTGATATCACGTTGGCATCTGGTGGTTTCTTGGATGTTAAAACCAAGGCTGATTCTGCCACTCTGGCGGCTTCGTTGCTGCTTGAGTACGAAATCATCCCTGGCGCATCTGTAACTGCCTAACTAAACAGGGGGAGGAAACTCCCCCTTTTAACTATGATAACTTTCGCAATACCAACATGGAACCGCGCAGACAAATTGCGCGTATGTCTCGACTCTATGATTGAGCAAATCAAAGAAGTCGAAGATAAAGTACTGATATGCGTTTACAACAACGCATCAACAGACAACACTGAAGAAGTGTTAAAAGAATTAAAAGAGAAACATCCGGATATTGTTAACTACAAGACAGGAGAAGAACATCTATTGTTTGCAGAGAGCTTCAAAAGAGCATTCCTGATGCCTGAGACTGAATATACATGGATGTTCGGTGATGATGATATTCTTGCTCCAAACGGCATTAGAATCGTTCTGGATGTACTTAAACGAAAGAACGTTGACTTCGTGCATGGTGCAGAAGCTTCTAGGGTAGCGAATGAACAAAGGTCGTTCTACGCGACTACTAAAGACTTGTGTTATGGATTTGGGTTTATTGATGTTACCGGATTTATTTCTGGGAACATCGTAAGGACAAAGCCATATCAAGAAGTTCTAAACAGCAAAGATATGAACTTGTATAACAAGTCATCGTTTCCGCAGTCTCTGTCTATCCTTGATGCGTTTGCAGATAGTCCGGCGGCATTGATTAATGCGCCGATTGTTGATAACCAGAACAGGTCGCAGACAGAAGAATCTTGCGCCAGATGGCAAGCTGAAAATATCCAACTTAACTACGCGATGGTTGCTAGCGGGATTGAAAAATTAATTTCAAAAGGGAAGCTGGATAAAGAACTCCCAAATGATTTTTTCCGCTATTTGACTGGGAATATGTTTGGTAAAACGCTGTATAATTTCTATGCTCACATGCAAGCAACAAATGATTACGTTGGGAAAGAGTATTGGAAAGAAGTGGAAAAAATGTCGTCTTTCTTGAAGCTCGAAGACAAAGAAAAGATGCTTGTAGTAATCGAAGATTTCAAGAAGTCATTTAATGCGTATGTAAGGCATGTGAAGAAATCTGACGCCCTATTGCAACAGCTTCAAGTAGACCACGACAAATCAACAGATACAATCTACCCGTTCTCTTACACTTAGGAGCGAACCATGAAATACAAAGAAAATTCTGGAGTAAAAGCGTATGACCTTGAATACGGATACTGCGAGACAGGCGCTATTCCTGATATTGGGGATAATGTAATGACTGCTGATGCGGACATGGCAGCAGAAAAACGCATGGAAGCGCGAGAGCGAAAGATGTATAAGGATATGGGGTTTATTCAGGACGAGGATGTAGGGGGATTCCTTGAGCGCCGCAATACTGATGATAGGTTTTAAATGACTCTAGATAGAACAAGGCCGTATGGTGAAATCTTTGGCTCTACAGATGGAGCAAAATATGAACAAGACGGTAAACAATTTGACTCATTTGGGAATCTGCTTACAAAAGATTCCATAGTTTCTGAATTTTACCCAGTAGGCGCTAGGCAAGAAATTGTAGAACCAAAAAAACGAGGAAGGCCCGCAAAGAAATGACTTGGAAAATTGACGACCCACAAGGTGATGAGGCTGCAAAAATCCGTTGGGAACTTGTAGAGTATACCAATGGAAGAGGATTAGACCTTGGATGTGGACAATTCAAAGCATTCCCTCATTTTATCGGTGTTGATAATGGACACCATTGGGGGATGAAAGGTGTAGACGTTCATGTGGACACCTGCGAAGACTTGAGCTTGTTCGCTAGTGAATCGATGGACTTCGTTTTTTCTTCTCACCTGCTGGAACATATCGTTGATACTAAAAAAGCGCTTAAAGAATGGTATCGAGTGATAAAGCCTAACGGTCATCTATGTCTGTATCTCCCTCACAAAGAACTTTATCCGAATGTTGGGAAAGAAGGAGCAAATCCAGACCACAAGCATGATTTCATGCCGGAAGACATTGAATCACTGATGTGTGAAATCGGAGGATGGGATTTAGTCAGGAATGAAACTAGATCGCAAGGAAGAGAATACAGTTTCTTTCAGGTTTACAAGAAGCTGGAAGGCTCTGAACATAAATTTACATATAAAGACGCACAACCAGAGAAAAAAGCCGCTGTGATTCGTTATGGAGCGTTTGGAGACCTTATCCAAGCATCTTCTGTATTCGCAGAACTGAAGAAACAAGGTTATCACGTAACGCTTTATACAGTAGGTTCAGGGTATGAGATTGCTAAAAATGACCAAAATGTGGATAAATTCATCATTCAGGGTAAAGATCAAGTGCCTAACCAAGCTCTTCCTGCATTTTGGGAAGAAATCAGCAAGAAATACGACAAGTTCGTCAATCTTTCTGAATCTGTAGAGGGCGCATTGCTTGCGATTCCGGGACGTACTAACCACGCATGGAATAAAACAGTTCGCCATAACATGCTGAACGTTAATTACAACGAATTCGCGCATGATTTGGCTGAATTGCCGCACAATTTTAACCAGAAATTCTACTCGACTGATGAAGAAAAGATATGGGCGCAGAAAGAGCGTAAAAAGATCGGCGGAAGGGCAGTAATGTGGTCGTTGGCCGGGTCTTCTATTCATAAAACGTGGCCTTATCTTGACCAAGTAATAGCTAGGTTGATGCTTGATTATGTCGATGTGAAGGTTATTCTTTGCGGTGATGAACTTTGCAAGATTCTTGAGATTGGATGGGAGAAAGAGCCGCGAGTTATCTGCAAATCTGGAGAGTGGTCTATCAGGGAATCGCTTTCTTTCGCCCCGCTGGCTGATGTTGTTGTAGGGCCAGAGACAGGGCTTCTTAACGCAGTAGGATATGAAGAAGTTGAAAAAGTAATTATGCTTTCTCACTCTTCTGTTGAGAATCTGACTAAGCACTGGAAGAATACTCAAGCATTAGAGCCAAAAACTCACTGTTATCCATGCCATATGATGCATTACAACTTTGACCATTGTGTTAGGGATGAATACACCGGATGCGCAAAATGTCAGTCTGATATAAGCGCAGATGAAGTTTACGAAGCAATTAAAAAAGCATTGGAGTAAATCATGGCAACTTCTGGTTCGTTCGATTATTCAGTTACAGCAAGCACAGTTATCCAAGAGACATTGGAGCAGCTTGGTGTTCTTGCTGTCGGAGAAACTGTAGATGCGAACGACCAGTCTATTTGCCTGAGAAGTCTTAACATGCTTGTTAAGCAATGGTCTGGTAATTTTGACTTTGCACCTGGAC
>JBQGEN010000141.1:0-7126 GCA_052039615.1 Sideroxyarcus sp.
GAACTTCGAAGCACTGACCCAGGCGCGCACCGAAGGTACGGTGGTCAGCGTGACCGACGGTATCGTTCGCGTGCACGGCTTGTCCGATGTGATGCAGGGCGAGATGCTGGAATTCCCCGGCAACACCTTCGGTCTGGCGCTCAACCTCGAGCGTGACTCCGTCGGCGCCGTTATTCTGGGCGAATACGAACACATCACCGAAGGTGACACCGTCAAGTGCACCGGCCGCATTCTCGAAGTGCCGGTCGGTCCCGAGCTGCGCGGTCGCGTGGTGAACGCGCTGGGCCAGCCCATCGACGGCAAGGGTCCGGTCAACGCCAAGATGACCGACAAGATCGAGAAGGTCGCCCCCGGTGTTATCGCACGTAAGTCCGTTGACCAGCCCGTGCAAACCGGCCTGAAGTCCATCGACTCCATGGTTCCGGTCGGCCGCGGCCAGCGCGAACTGATCATCGGCGACCGTCAGACCGGCAAGACTGCCGTCGCTGTCGACGCGATCATCAATCAGAAGGGTCAGAACATGACCTGTATCTACGTTGCCGTCGGCCAGAAGGCTTCGACCGTCGCCAACGTGGTGCGCAAGCTGGAAGAGCACGGCGCAATGGAATACACCATCGTCGTTGCCGCTACCGCTTCCGATTCCGCCGCGATGCAATTCCTGGCGCCTTACGCCGGTTGCACCATGGGCGAATACTTCCGCGACCGCGGCGAAGACGCGCTGATCGTTTACGACGACTTGACCAAGCAAGCCTGGGCCTATCGTCAGATCTCCCTGTTGCTGCGCCGTCCGCCCGGCCGTGAAGCTTACCCCGGCGACGTGTTCTACCTGCACTCCCGTCTGCTGGAGCGCGCTGCCCGCGTGAACGCCGAGTACGTCGAGAAGTTCACCAACGGCGCTGTCAAAGGCAAGACCGGTTCGCTGACGGCATTGCCCGTGATCGAAACCCAGGCCGGCGACGTGTCCGCGTTCGTTCCGACCAACGTGATCTCCATCACCGACGGCCAGATCTTCCTGGAAGCCGACCTGTTCAACGCCGGTATCCGTCCCGCGATCAACGCCGGCGTCTCGGTGTCCCGCGTCGGTGGCGCAGCCCAGACCAAGGTCATCAAGAAGCTGGGCGGCGGTGTGCGTCTGGCGCTGGCGCAGTTCCGTGAACTGGCTGCGTTCGCGCAGTTCGCCTCCGACTTGGACGAATCGACCCGCAAGCAGCTGGAGCGCGGCCGTCTGGTGACCGAATTGATGAAGCAGCTGCAATACGCGCCGTTGACCGTTTCCAAGATGGCTGCGACGCTGTTCGCTGTGAACAAGGGTTACTTCGACGACGTGCCCGTCGCCAAGGCACTGGCTTTCGAATCCGGCATGCACGCGCATCTGGGCTCGAAGAACAAGGACCTGATGGAAGCGATCGAGTCCAGCAAGGACCTGTCCGCCGACAACGAGAAGGCATTGGCTGCAGCTATCGAAGCATTCAAGGCAACTGCAGTCTACTAAGCGGGAGCTAAATCATGGCAGGCAGCAAAGAGATTCGCACGAAGATCAAGAGCGTTGAAAATACGCGCAAGATCACGCGCGCGATGGAAATGGTGGCCGCAGCGAAGATGCGCAAAGCGCAAGACCGCATGCGTGCCGCGCGTCCCTACGCCGAGAAGATCCGCAACGTCGCCGCCCACTTGTCGCGCGCCAACCCGGAATACAAGCATCCGTTCCTGGTCAAGCGTGAAAGCGCAAAGAACGTCGGTGTGATCGTGGTCACTTCCGATAAAGGCCTGTGCGGCGGTTTGAACACCAACGTGCTGCGTCTGGCAGTGAACAGCATGAAGACGTGGGAAAGCGAAGGCAAGGGCATCGCAGTATGCCCGATCGGCAACAAGGGTCTGGGTTTCATGAACCGCATCGGCGCCACGGTCAAGTCGAATCTGACCGGCCTTGGCGACACGCCGCACATGGAGAAGCTGATCGGCGCCGTCAAGATCATGCTGGATGCCTACGTCGCCGGCGAGATCGATGCCATCTACCTGAGCTACAACCACTTCATCAACACGATGAAGCAGGAACCGCGCATGGAGCAACTGCTGCCGCTGAGCGGAGAGCAATTGGGTACCAGCGAAGGCAACTGGGATTACATCTACGAGCCGGATGCGAAGAAGGTCATCGACGAACTGCTGCTGCGTTACATCGAATCCTTGGTGTATCAGGCCGTGGTCGAGAACATGGCTTCCGAGCAAAGCTCGCGCATGGTGGCGATGAAGGCCGCATCGGATAACGCCAAGAGCGTCATCGGCGAGCTCAAGCTGGTTTACAACAAGGCGCGTCAGGCAGCGATCACGAAGGAAATCTCGGAGATCGTTGGTGGTGCGGCAGCGATCGGCTGATCGGCCAAGAATTCAGAATTAATTTAGATGGGGAATCTTAAAATGAGTCAAGGAAAGATTGTTCAGTGTATCGGCGCGGTGGTTGACATCGAATTTCCGCGCGACCAAATGCCCAAGGTCTATGAAGCCTTGACACTGGCTGATGCTGGTAACTCCACTGCCGAAGTTGGCCTGACCTTCGAGGTCGAGCAACAACTGGGCGATGGCGTGGTGCGTACCATTGCGATGGGTTCTTCCGACGGCCTGCGCCGCGGTATGGCGGTGAACTCGACCGGCAATCCGATCCAGGTACCGGTTGGTACCGGCACGCTGGGCCGCATCATGGACGTGCTGGGCCGCCCGATCGACGACGTCGGTCCGATCAAGAGCGACGAAAAGCGTTCCATTCACCAGGCTGCGCCGAAATTCGACGAACTGTCTCCTTCCGTTGACCTGCTGGAAACCGGCATCAAGGTGATCGACCTGGTTTGCCCGTTCGCCAAGGGCGGCAAGGTCGGCCTGTTCGGCGGCGCTGGCGTGGGCAAGACCGTGAACATGCTGGAACTCATCAACAACATCGCGAAGCAGCATTCCGGTTTGTCCGTGTTCGCCGGTGTGGGTGAGCGTACTCGTGAAGGTAACGACTTCTACCACGAAATGTCCGATGCAGGCGTTATCGACAAGGAAGACTTCACCAAGTCCAAGGTTGCGATGGTGTTCGGCCAGATGAACGAGCCGCCCGGCAACCGTCTGCGCGTTGCGCTGTCCGGTCTGACCATGGCCGAGAAGTTCCGCGACGAAGGCCGCGACATCCTGTTCTTCGTGGACAACATCTACCGCTATACCCTGGCCGGTACCGAAGTGTCCGCGCTGCTGGGCCGTATGCCTTCCGCCGTGGGTTACCAGCCGACGCTGGCTGAAGAAATGGGCCGCCTGCAAGAGCGTATCACCTCGACCAAGGTAGGTTCCATTACCTCCATCCAGGCCGTTTACGTGCCAGCGGACGACTTGACCGACCCGTCTCCTGCGACCACCTTCCTGCACCTGGACTCCACCGTCGTGCTGTCTCGTGACATCGCCTCGCTGGGTATCTACCCTGCGGTCGATCCGCTGGATTCCACTTCCCGCCAGCTGGACCCGCTGGTCGTGGGCGAAGAGCACTACTCCGTGGCCCGTAGCGTGCAGCAGACTCTGCAGCGCTACAAGGAGCTGCGCGACATCATCGCGATTCTGGGCATGGACGAATTGGCACCCGAAGACAAACTGGCCGTGGCACGTGCACGCAAGATCCAGCGCTTCCTGTCGCAACCGTTCCACGTTGCTGAAGTGTTCACCGGCGCCCCTGGCAAGTACGTGACCCTGAAGGACACCATCAAGGGTTTCAAGGGCATCGTCAACGGCGAATACGATCACCTGCCGGAACAAGCGTTCTACATGGTGGGCGGCATCGAAGAAGCGGTCGAAAAGGCCAAGACGCTGCAATAATTAATGGGGACAACCATGACAATGACCGTACATGTGGACGTGGTGAGCGCAGAGGAGCAGATTTTCTCCGGCCTCGCTGAAGTCGTCGTGGTTCCGGGCGAAATGGGCGAACTGGGCATCTATCCGCGCCACACCGCGCTGATGACGCGCATCAAGCCCGGTGCGGTGCGCATCAAGAGCCCGGACCAGGAAGAGGAAGTGTTGATCTACGTCTCCGGCGGCATGCTGGAAGTGCAACCCAACGTCGTCACCGTCCTGGCCGATACCGCGATCCGCGGGCACGACCTGGACGAGGCGCGCGCACTTGAAGCGAAGCAGGCAGCGGAAGAAGCCATGCGCAACCGTACCTCCGATCTCGACATCGCCCAGGCGCAAGCCGAACTGGCGGAAGCCATTGCCCAGTTGCGTGCAATCCAGCAACTGCGCAAGACTACGCACTAAGCGACGCAACACCGGCATCAACACAAAAGGCAGCCTTGGCTGCCTTTTGTTTTTTCGGGATGCCGTCTCAGCCGCCCAGGCTGAAACCTTTTTCGCGGAAGAGGCGCAGACACGCATCCACCACCGCTGGATCATAATAGACGCCGCGATATTTTTCGATGTCCTCCAGCGCCGCTTCGAGCCCGAGTGCTGCGCGATAAGGACGATGCGACATCATGGCTTCGGTCACATCGGACACCGTCAGGATGCGCGCTTCTAGCAGGATCGCATCGCCCTGAAGCCCGCGGGGATAGCCGCTGCCGTCCAGATGCTCATGGTGCTGATAGATCATCTCGGCCACCGGCCAGGGCAGCCTGACGTCCTTCAGGATGTCGAACCCGATCTGCGGATGGGTCTTGATGAACTCGAATTCCATCGGCGAGAGGTCGCCGGGGCGAGTAAGGATCTCCGCCGGGACGTAGATTTTGCCGATGTCATGTATCGTCGCACCCAGCCGCAAGCCGGTGATGCGATCCTCGTCGAGGCCGAGTTCGTGCGCGATGGCGACGCTCAGGATCGCCACGCGGCGCTGGTGGCCAGCCGTGTAGGGGTCGCGTTTCTCCACGGTGAGCGCGATCGCCTGGATGGTGCCTGCCAACGCCTCCCTGACCGTTTCGTCGTTGTGCTGTTGCTGTTCGTGCAGCTGATCACGCTCGACGCGCAGCCGCAACATGCGTATGCCGAAGGCCATGTCCCCGGCCAGTTCCTGTAACAGCCGGATCTCGTCGGCGTCGAAAGCATTCGCCTCCTTGCCATAGAGGTTCACCGCGCCAAACACGCGGCCATCGTCGAACAGGGGCAGCGCAATGCTCGATGCATAGCCGCGCGTCAAGGCCTGCTCGCGCCACGGTTCGAATTTCGGGTCATGCAGGATGTCCTGTGCGACCTGGTAGTCCCCGCTGCGAATGGCAGTACCGGTGGGACCTTGCCCCTGCGCAGTGTCGCCCCAGCTGATGCGGACGTGATCGAGATAGTCTGCGCTCGTGCCTGCCCGTGCGACCACGCGTACGCTCTTGTTCTCGTCGTCTTCGGCGAAACCCACCCAGGCCAATTGATACCCGCCGATGACCACGAGGACCTGACAGACATCGTTCAGCAGTTGTGCCTCGCTCGTGGCGCGCACCAGCACGCCGTTGCACGCGCTCAGGGCATGCAACGCGCGATTGGATTTCTGCATCCCGAGCTCGGCCAGTCGTCGCGTGGTGATGTCCTGCACCGAGCCGATGGTAAGTGTCGGCTCGCCCGCCTCGTTGAACAGCGTCTCGCAGCGCCCGTTGGCGTATTTGACGCGCCCGTCCCGCAGCAGCAGGCGATACACGATGTCATACGGGGTGCGGTTGCTGACCGAGTCCGCATACGCCTGCGCGACGAGATCTCGGTCATCGGGGTGGACCGCCTGCAGCAGGGCGTCATAGGACGCGCCGACGGTCGTGGGGTCCAGCTCCAGGATGCGAAACATCTCGTCGCTCCAGCTTGACTCGTGCGTGGATGGATCGAGCTCCCAGTTGCCGAGCAGGGCGATGCGCTCCGCCTCCTTCAGGCTGGCCTCACTGTGGCGCAGCGCCTCCTCCGCGCGTATGCGTTCGCTGATGTCGCGCAGGATGCCGACAGCATGCCAGCGCCCGTTGAGCTGGAGCGACGAGATCGACAGCTCGACCGGGATCTCGCGGCCATCCTTGTGCAGCGCTTCGATCTGCACGGTCTTGCCGATCAGCGCGCCCTGTCCGCTGCCGCGGAACGCTTCGAACCCGCGCGTGGCGCGATCCAGATAGCGCTGCGGCGTCAGCAACTGGTGCAGCGGCTTGCCGAGCACCTCCTCGGCGCGATAGCCCAGGATGCGCTCGGCGGCGGGATTCCAGTACGCCAGCGCACTGCTGTCGTCCACCATGATCAGCGCATCCAGCGCGGCGGCGCTGATGGCGCGAAACTTTTCCTCGCTGGCGGCCAGCGCCTGCTGGCTGATGTCGCGCTCGGCGATGAGCCCGCCGGTATAGGCGTCGTGGTAGCTGCACAGCCGGATCGCCTTGGCCAGATTGGCCATCACCGGCTGGAACAGCTGCGTCAGCGGCAGGTCGCTGTCCGGCAATTGCGGCGCCAGCAGCACGATCACGCCTTGGCCGTCGATCGGCAGACGCAGATAGGCCTTGTGCCGGCCGTCCACGCCGGGCAACGTGGCCAGCAGTGCGGCGTCTTCGCCGCGCTCTGCCGCGCCGGTCAGAAGGCGCTGCGGCAGGCGCACCGTTTGTCCGATGAGGCCGGCCAACTCGTAATCGCCGACGGCGGCATCGATACGTACTTCGAGCATGCCGTCTGCATCGCCCGCGCCCGATGGCACGCCGAGGCAGACGAACCCGGCCGGGAACGAGGTGTGATAGAGCATGCGTTGCAGCATCCGCGTCAGCAACGGCTTGACGCTGACCTCGCCGCCAATGACGAGTGCCATCTCATACAGGATGCTCAGAATGTAGCCGTGTTCCATCGGTCAGTTCTTGTCCCAGCGCGAGGCGACCAGCGTGGCGTTATGGAACAGCGGATAGCCCCACTGCAGCGAACTGCCGATCTCGCCCAGCGACAATGCACCGGAAATCGGTCCCCCCCCGGTCATTTGCGCGAACTGGCGCAATTCGCCGCTTGCCGCCCCCAGTCCCAGGTGCAGCCGCCGTCCGGCACAGTAAAACAACAGCAATTCGCTGCCGTCCAGCGTACCGTGGAGTTTGGTCAGACCCTGCACCAGCGTCTGCAGGGTGTGCTGCGAGTCGACTTGCGGCGCCTCAAGCAGGGTCAGCACCGCGTTGGCCGGCACCTCGCC
>JBQGEN010000142.1:0-1922 GCA_052039615.1 Sideroxyarcus sp.
GCCAGCACCGTCGTGACAACGGCAGTCGGCATGGCTGATTCAAGGATGCCGGCCTGACGGGCCTCGCCCTGCAGCCCAAAGGCCAGGCTGAGACCAACCGCCAAGGCCGGGGCAATGAGCAGGCGCATCACGTTCGCCAGGCCCAGGGCTAATGTATGGGAGCTCCACTGGGACTGCTGCAGCTGAAGTCCCAATAGAACCATCATGACCGGAATGGCGGCATCCCCCAGCAGCGAGATGCTGCGGTTGAGGGGCAGCGGCAGCTGCCAGCCGAATCCTTTGAACAGCACAGCCAGCAATACCGCGTAAACGATCGGGACCTTAAACAGGCTGGACAGGGCCGCCTTCCATCCGGACGTACCGAGGGATGCAATAATCACACCAACTGTGAAAGTCAGGATCAAAGAGATGGCGAAGTACAGGCTGGCGTAGGCCAGGGCTTTTTCGCCGAATGCAAACAGATTGACGGAGAGGCCAAAATTCCCGGCATTGCTGAACATGGTTGCGAGCAGGACTGCCACCAGCAGGCGCCTTTCGATCCGCAACACTCCCCCGATCGCCAAAGCCAGCGCGCCCAGGACCAGGATGCTGGCGACGGTAAAGGCGCTCAGCCGCAGGATATCGTCCGAATTGAGCTGAGTGGTGGTAAGCAGGTTAAAGATCAGACAGGGACCGAAAATATAAAAGGCGAGCTGGGATATGGGCCGTGGGGGGATATCTAAAAATTTCCCCATGGCGTACCCGCTCCCCGCGACCAGAAAAATGGGCAGGATGTTGTTCGCAAACAGATTCAGCAGGGAGCTCAATCCTCGAGATCCTCATCCTCATCCGCTTCGAAGAGGTCAAGGTCAAACTCATCTTCGAGATCTTCCTCTAGTTCTTCACCATCCTCTTCCAAATCAAGCAAAGAGAAAAGCTGCATGTCTTCGGTAAAGGACAGGTTATCTAAGGCCGACTCGATAAATTCAGCTTCCTCTTCCTCTTCTGTATTTTCATACATCTGTTCCAGGACATCCCTCACGCCTTCTCCACCAATTTGTGAGAGCGACCAGATTGCAGCCGTTCGAACCTCCGGGTCTTCGTCGTTGAGCAGCTCCACCAGGCGAGGGACTGCCGCCCCGATTTCTAATTCGCCTAATGCGCGCGCCGCCTCCATGCGGATGGCGGGCTCGTCGTGCTCCAGCATAGCCAGGACCAGAGGCTGCCAGTCCTCATTGGCCGAGCGTCCCATGGCGAACAGGGCGCTGGCGATCCAATCGTTCTGGCCCGAATAATATGCCGCCTCGAGCAGCGGGAGCACCTCTTTCCGGCTGGAAAACCCCAGGGATTCCAAAGCATGCCGGCGCACCTCGGCGAGATCGGTTCCGCTGGCAACTTTCAACAGGCGGTCCTCCATCTCCTGCAGGGTTCCCTCGGGAAGCTCTTCAATCTCGCCCAGGTAAATATAGTGGCCCAGCGCGGAGGCGGCGGCTGAGCGCACCTCGACACCCTGGTCTTTCTCCATCATCTCCAGGAAGACCGGGATCAGGTCTTCGGCCTCATATTCCCACAAGGTCCTCACCGCCAGGGTGCGCACTTTTGGATCTTCGTCTCTTAAGGCGAAACGGCTGATCCCCTCGAAGGAAAGGATGAAGTCATTTCCTCCCAGTTCTTCGATGTCCTCCATCAGCGCTTCGCGTCGCCAACCGGGCAGCTGCGGCCAGGCTTTTTCCAGCTGAGCTAACTCCGAGGTGGTTAAATCCGAAAGCCGGTACAGATAACGCGGGTTAATAGGGGTATCGACGTCCATCAGGGCGTTCAGCAGCTGCTGGAAGGGGATATCCGCAGGGGTGGACATAGATTTTATCCTCGGTTATTTTACGGCAGTTGGATCGGGTTGATGAAATCCTGCAGGTTGATATAGATCAGGAAGATCAACAGCA
>JBQGEN010000143.1:0-3126 GCA_052039615.1 Sideroxyarcus sp.
TCGGGCAGCTCGTCAAACGCGATGTAGGTATACGACTTGGGCTTGAGCGCGATGCGCTCCAGCGTGTCGGTGATCTCTTCGGCGATCTTCGCCTTTTGTTCGCGACTCAGTGTTCCGGCGATGCGGATGTTGACGTAGGGCATGCAGTTTCCTTTCCGTAATCAGTTGAAATCTCCCCACAGCGTCTGCAGCGCGGCGATGCCGGCGATGGCGGCGGTCTCGGTGCGCAGCACGCGCGGGCCGAGCAGGACGGGGACGAAGCCGGACTGCTGTGCGACGCTGGCCTCGTCCGGGGTGAAGCCGCCTTCCGGGCCGATCAGCAAGGTGACTCGACCCTGCGGTTTGGGTTGGGCCTGCAGATTGCTGGCGCCGCCCGGCAGCAGGATGAACTTGCCGCCGGGTGCGCGCCGCGTCTCGTTCAGCCAGATGTCCAGATCCAGCGGCGCGTGCAGCTGCGGCAGGGTGTTGCGGCCGCATTGTTCGCAGGCGGCGACGGCGACGTTGCGCCAATGCTCCGCGCGTTTCTCGGCGCGGCTGCCGGCGAGTTTCGCCACGCTGCGTTGCGTCTGCACCGGCACGATCTCGCCTGCGCCAAGCTCGGTGGCCTTCTGCACCACCCAGTCCATCTTTTCGCTCGTACTCATGGCTTGGGCGAGCACGATGTGCAGGCCGGGCTCCTGCTGCCCCATGCAGGTCTGCAGGTTGCCCAGCACGACATGTTTGCCCTGGATGGCATTGATGGTGGCGTCAAGCGCGTTGCCCAGCCCGTCGAAGATCTGCACCGCATCGCCCACGCGCAGGCGCAACACGCGGCTGGCGTGGTGGGCGGCCTCGGGCGGCAACTCGTAGTTGGTGGAGATCGGCAACGGCGGCGGGCAGTAGAAGCGAGGGGCGGACATGGTCGGCAAATGGCGTCGGTACGGGCGTGATAATATATCGCCCAGAAAAAATACGTTGGTCTTTGGGAGCAAAATACCATGGTCAGTCTGCAACCCCCCATTTGTGATTTCGGCTGGAAGGCGCGTCCGTTCGACCTGCCGGGCGTGGATGGCAAACGCCACACGCTGGAAAGCGCGAAAGGCCCGAACGGCTTGCTGGTGATGTTCATCTGCAACCACTGCCCTTACGTCAAGGCGATCCGCGACCGCATCATCCGCGACGCGCGCGAACTGCAGCAGCACGGCATCAACAGCATCGCCATCATGTCCAACGATCCCGCCGATTACGCCGAGGACAGTTTCGACAACATGAAGCTGATCGCGCAGCAATACGCCTATCCCTTCCCCTACGTGTGGGATGAAACGCAGCAGGTCGCGAAGGATTACGGCGCGGTGTGCACGCCGGACTTCTTCGGTTTCAACGCCAATCTGGAACTGCAATACCGCGGCCGGCTGGACGCCTCGCGCAAGGAAGCGGTAGCGGATGCGCCGCGCGACCTGTTCAACGCCATGCTGCAGGTGGCAAAGACCGGGCAGGGACCGCGCGACCAGATCGCCAGCATGGGCTGTTCGATAAAGTGGAAAGGCGAAGCGTGAAGATACTGATTCTGGGAGCCGGGCAGGTCGGCTCGACGGTGGCGGAGAACCTGGTTGGCGAAGCCAACGACATCACGGTGGTCGACTCCGACGGCGAAAAGCTGGCCCAGTTGCAGGATCGGCTGGACCTGCGCACGCTGACCGGCAACGCCGCTCACCCGACCGTGCTGGAACAGGCCGGTATCGCCGATACCGACATGCTGCTGGCGGTGACGCAGAGCGACGAAGTGAACCTGGTCGCATGCAAGCTCGCCGCCAGCTTCTACAACACGCCGACACGTATCGCGCGCGTCCGCGCCCTTGACTACCTCAACCGCGAGGCGGTGTTCAGCACGGACAATTTCTGCGTGGACTTCTCCATCTGTCCGGAGCAGATCCTCACCGAGTACATCACCAAGCTCATCGAATTCCCGGAAGCCTTGCAGGTGCTGGAATTCGCCGAGGGCAAGGTGTCGCTGGTCGCGGTGCGCGCTTTCGAGGGCGGGCCGCTAGTGGGCAAGCCGCTGAGTTTCCTGCGCTCCCATATGCCGCAGGTCGAGACCCGCGTGGCGGCGATCTTCCGCCAGGATCGCGCGATCATTCCCGAGGGTGGTACGGTGGTGCAGGATGGCGACGAGATCTTCTTTATCGCAGCATCCGACAATATCCGCCGTGTACTGAAGGAGATGCGCCGCCTCGACAAACCGGCCAAGCGCGTGATGATCGTCGGCGGCGGAAACATCGGCCGCCGCCTGGCCAAGGCGTTGGAGCGCGACTATCAGGTCAAGCTCATCGAGTTCAACAAGAAGACCTGTCAAAGGCTGGCCGGTGAATTGACCAACACGCTGGTCCTGAACGGCGACGGCACCGACGAGAAACTGATGCAGCAGGAGAACGTCAACGAGGTGGATGTGTTCTGCGCGCTCACCAACGACGACGAGAACAACATCATGTCGGCGCTGCTCGCCAAACAGGGCGGCGCCGAAAAAGTCATCGCGCTGATCAATCGCAGCGCTTATGTCGACCTGGTGCAGGGCGGCAAGATCGACATCGCGCTGTCGCCGGCGCACGTCACCATCGGTTCGCTACTGGCCTACGTGCGGCGTGGGGATGTGGCGGCGGTGCATTCCCTGCGCCGCGGCGCGGCGGAAGCGCTGGAGCTGGTGGCTCACGGTGACCGGCAATCCTCGCGCGTGGTCGGGCGGCGCATCGACGAGATCGAACTGCCCAAAGGGGCGACCATCGGCGCGCTGGTGCGCGGCGAGGAAGTCGTCATGGGGCACCACGATACGGTGATCGACGCCGAGGACCACGTGATCGTCTTCGTCACCGACAAGAAGATGGTCAAGAAAGTCTAAAAACTGTTCCAGGTCAGCCTCGGGTTTTTCTGATGGGGCGCATATTCACCGTTATCCATGCGCTGGGACTGATGCTGGTGGTGTTCAGCATCGCCTATCTGTTGCCCATCATCACCGCACTGATTTACGCTGACTACATTGTCCTGTGGGATTTCCTGCTGACCATGCTGTGGACGTTCAGCGCCGGCGCGCTGATGTGGTTGCTGACACGACGCTACAAGGGCGAGCTGACCAACCGCCACGGCTACCTGCTG
>JBQGEN010000144.1:0-1947 GCA_052039615.1 Sideroxyarcus sp.
CTGCTGGAGAAATGCGCCCCGCCGAGCTTGACGAACACGCCCATGCAGGCGAACAGCAGGCCGGCGGCCAGCATCCATAAGGCGCCCACCGTGAATTACTTCAGGTGCGGCTCGAGATTGCGGCGCAGGAACTCGTGGAAGTGCAGCATGCCGTCCTCGGTCGGCGACTGGTACGGGCCGACTTCCTCCGCGCCCTGCCGGTACAGGGCGCGGCGGCCCTCATGCATGCGCAGGCAGATGACGTCGTCCTCCACCGCCGTCTCGCGATAGGCTTTCTTCTCGGCCTCGACGTAATCGCGTTCGAACAGCACGATGTCCTCGGGGTAGTAGAACTCCACGATGTTGGTGCAGGCATCCGTGCCGCGCGGTACGACGGTGCTTACCACCAGCGTGTTCGGATACCACTCGACCGTGATGTTGGGGTAATAGGTCAGCCAGATCGCACCGTATTTCGGCATCTCGCCCTTGCTGTAGCGGTGGATCTGCTTGGCCCATTGCTCATAGACTGGGCTGCCCGCCTTCTTGTGCAGGTCGTTGATGCCCACGGTCTGCACGCTGAACTGCTCGCCGAAGGTCCATTTCAGGTCGTCGCAATTGACGAGCTGGCCCAGTCCGGGATGGAAGGGCACGACATGATAGTCCTCCTGATAGACCTCGATGAAGGTCTTCCAGTTGAAGTTGTATTCGTCGATCTCCACGCGGTCCAGCATATAGCCGGAGAAGTCGATCTCGTTGAAGGCGGGCATGTTGGCCAGGTCTTTGGCGATGTCGCGCTTGCCCGCGAACAGCAGGCCGTTCCAGTTCTGCAATGGCGTCTTGTTCAGGTGCAGACAGGGGTTGGCGGGAAAGTGCGGCGCGCCGATCAACTCGCCATCGTTCTTGTAGGTCCAGCGATGCAGCGGACACACGATGTTCTTGGCCGTGCCGCGCCCTTCCAGCATGGTGGCCTGGCGGTGGCGGCAGATGTTGGAAAGCAGCTCCACGCCGCCCTCGTTGCGCACCAGCATCTTGGCTTTGTCCATCCATTCGATCACGTGATAGTCGCCGAGATTCGGCACCATCAATTCATGTCCCACGTATTTCGGGCCGGCGTCGAGCAGCACACGCTGCTCGATCTCCAGTACTGCCGGATCGAAATACCAGCGCAACGGCGGCTGCGCGGAAACGGGGTTGAATTGATGTGTTTTGGCTATCTCGGACATACCCACTCTTTCTGTGAATACCGTTTTAAGGGGCTGGGATTGTCCCCGAAATCAGGGGGTGGGGCAATAAATATTGGCCCTGCGTCGGGGGCTTGGGTAAAATGCCGCCCTTACGCTGATAGTGATGCACATGGGAAACGAGATGGCGGCAAAATCCGGCAAGACACAGAGTTTCGAAGCGGCGCTCACCGAGTTGGAACAGGTGGTGGCGGATATGGAGTCGGGCAAGCTGACGCTGGAAGATTCGCTGGCGGCCTACAAGCGCGGCGCAGAGCTGCTGTCGTCCTGCCGCGCCCGGCTGGATGACGCCCAGCAGCAGGTGCGTGTGCTGGAAGAAAGCGTGCTCCGGGATTTCGCCGCCGGCGGCGACGCGAACAAAGATTGATGATGTCTGATTTTTCCACTTGGGTATCCACCCGCCAATCCCGTTTTGAAGATGTATTGAAGCGCCTGTTGCCGCAGGCCGACATCGCGCCGCAACGCTTGCACGGCGCGATGCGCTACAGCGTGCTGGAAGGCGGAAAGCGCGTGCGCCCGCTGCTGGCTTATGCGGCGGGCGAACTGGCAGGCGCGCCGGCCGAACGCGTTGAGATCGCCGCCGCCGCAGTCGAACTCATTCACGCCTATTCGCTGGTGCATGACGATATGCCGTGCATGGACGACGATGTGCTGCGCCGCGGCAAGCCGACCTGCCACGTCGAATACGACGAGGCCACCGCGCTGCTGGTGGGCGATGCCCTGCAGA
>JBQGEN010000145.1:0-2175 GCA_052039615.1 Sideroxyarcus sp.
GCGCGGTGTCCGACGGGGGGGGCGGCACCTTCGACCTCGCGGCGAGCGAGAGCGCCGACGTCGAGGGCGAGAAGCAGTTCGAGGTGCTCGCCACCAACGGCGACACCTTCCTCGGCGGCGAAGACTTCGACATGCGCGTGATCGAGTTCCTGGTGGAAGAATTCAAGAAGGAAAGCGGCGTCGACCTGAAGAAGGACATGCTGGCGCTGCAGCGCCTGAAGGACGCGGCAGAAAAAGCCAAGATCGAGCTGTCCTCGGCACAGCAGACCGAAGTGAACCTGCCGTACATCACGGCAGACGCGACCGGCCCGAAACACCTGGCCGTGAAGATCACCCGCGCCAAGCTGGAAAGTCTGGTCGAAGACCTGGTCGCACGCACCATCGAGCCTTGCAAGATCGCGATGAAGGACGCTGGTGTCTCCGCCTCCGACATCGCCGACGTGATTCTGGTCGGTGGTCAGACCCGTATGCCGATGGTGCAGGAGAAGGTCAAGGCCTTCTTCGGCAAGGAAGCGCGCAAGGACGTGAACCCGGACGAAGCCGTGGCCGTGGGCGCGGCGATCCAGGGCGGCGTGCTGCAAGGCGAAGTGAAGGATGTGCTATTGCTGGACGTGACCCCGCTGTCTCTGGGTATCGAGACCATGGGCGGCGTGATGACCAAGCTCATCAAGAAGAACACCACCATCCCGACCAAGGCATCGCAGGTGTTCTCCACGGCCGACGACAACCAGTCCGCCGTGACCATCCACGTGCTGCAGGGCGAGCGCGAGATGTCTTCCGGCAACAAGAGCCTGGGCCAGTTCAACCTGTCCGACATCCCGCCGGCACCCCGCGGCATGCCGCAGATCGAAGTGACCTTCAACATCGACGCCAACGGCATCCTGCACGTGAGCGCCAAGGACAAGGCCACCAACAAGGAAGCCAACATCACCATCAAGGCCAGCTCCGGTTTGAGCGAGGAAGAGATCAACCGCATGGTGGCCGATGCCGAAGCCCACGCCGACGAAGACAAGAAGGCGATGGAACTGGTGACCTCGCGCAACCAACTGGACGCGCTGATCCACTCGACCAACAAGTCGATGAAGGAATACGGCGAGCAGCTGTCTGCCGACGAGAAAGCCGCCATCGAAGCTGCGGTGAAGGATGCCGAAGGCGTGGTGAAGGGCGACGACAAGGCCGCCATCGACGCCAAGGCCGAAGCACTGGCCACTGCTGCACAGAAGCTGGGCGAGAAGATGTACGCCGCCGAGCAGGCCAAGGCACAAGGCGCACAAGGCGGCGCACAACCGGAAGCCAAGGCGGACGATGCCGATGTGGTGGATGCCGAGTTCACCGAAGTCAAAGACAAGAAGTAAGCCGGACTTTTCTTGACGTTGTAACCGGTGGGGCGCATGCGCCCCATCGTCACATGGAAAAAACATGAGCAAGCGCGACTACTATGAAGTCCTCGGCGTCAACCGCGACGCCTCCGAGGAGGAGATCAAGAAGGCTTATCGCAAGCTGGCGATGAAGCACCACCCCGACCGTAACCCGGACAACCCGAAAGCCGAGGAACAGTTCAAGGAAGCCAAGGAAGCCTACGAGACCCTGTCCGACGGCCAAAAGCGCGCGGCCTACGACCAGTACGGCCACGCCGCGTTCGAGGCAGGCGGCATGGGCGGCGGCAACCCGTTCGGTGCAGGCGGCGCGCAGGGCTTCGACTTCGGCGACATCTTCGGCGATATCTTCGGCGGCGGCCGCGGTGGGCGCAGCCAGGCGCATCGCGGCGCCGACCTGCGCTACAACATGGAGATCACGCTGGAAGAAGCGGCGCGTGGCGCGGAAAAGCAGATCCGCATCCCGGTCATGGAAGAATGCGAGACCTGCAGCGGCTCCGGCGCCAAACCCGGCACCTCGGCCACCACCTGCACCACCTGCGGCGGCCACGGCCAGGTGCGCATGCAGCAGGGCTTCTTCTCCATCCAGCAGACCTGCCCGCGCTGCCACGGCAGCGGCAAGCAGATCAGCTCGCCGTGCAAGGACTGCCAGGGCACGGGCCGCGTGAAGAAGCACAAGACGCTGGAGATCAAGATCCCCGCCGGCATCGACAGCGGCATGCGCCTGCGCCACAGCGGCCACGGCGAAGCCGGCAGCCACGGCGCGCCGCATGGCGACCTGTACGTGGAGATCCACATC
>JBQGEN010000146.1:0-1662 GCA_052039615.1 Sideroxyarcus sp.
GCGCATGGTTTTTCCGACTTTACGATTTCTTGGATACATTGTCCGTTTGCGAAGCGTTTTGAGCAACGGTCATGCCATGAGGTCGTCGAATTGAATTTCCCAGTAAATTCGTTCTGGTAGCGGCCAATGCATGGGACCAGATTTTTTTCAGCGCGGCGCCATCCGGGAATTTTTCCTACAAGCCGTAAGGAATTTTACGTCTCGCCACTGAACACTGTCGTCCGGGAATTTCCCCTTGCAGAATGGTTGAAATCCAGACAGGCATATTCCCAGTCGGCCGACCGAGATAGTAACTACCGAAAATAAAAGAGTAATTTCGTAGCCGACACTTGGCACATGCTTTGTAGACTTCCATCAACGAAACCGAAATATCGGTGTGACCAGTCCGTAGTAGAAGGGAATTGCTGCAAGTGTGACGGGTCGATACACTTCGGAGGGACTATGGGAACAATACTAGTTATTCTGCTGATTCTTCTGCTGATTGGCGCGCTACCTACCTGGCCGTATAGCTCGGGCTGGGGCTATTATCCCAGCGGCGGCTTGGGACTGGTATTGTTAGTTATAATCATATTAGTTTTGTTCGGCCGGGTTTGAGCAACCATATATGAAGAATCGGAGGCCGTTTTTATGAGGAAATATATTTTACTGATCGTGTTAGCGAGTTTGAGTCAATGGGGGTGTGAATTTCTTGGCGGCGCAGCTGTCGGAGGCTTGGCCACGGGCGCCGGTTATGAGATCAATGCAAATCGCCAAATGGACAAGCTTGAAGATGATTATCGTCGAGAGCGAATTTCCCGTCGTGAGTACGAGGAACGCAAACGTCAAATCGAACGGGGTTCGATTATTTATTAATCCTGTGCATCGCGAAGAATGCCTAAGGAGAAGATCATGAAACGATCGACACTCGAAGCTGTAATGCGGTGTCTTGTGTTGAGCTTACTTTTATCGGTGACTGGGTGCGTCTCGACAACCGGGCAAACGGCTGGAAAGTATGTTGATGACCGAACGATCACCGCTTCGGTGAAGTCGAAGCTGGTCGCAGACCGAGCGTCCAATTTAACTCGGGTCGACGTGGACACCACCAACCACGTAGTGTCACTAAACGGAGTAGTTGAATCCCCAGACCAAAGGCGCCGCGCCGAGGAACTAGCATCGGAAGTCAGCGGAGTGCGCCAAGTCATAATAATTTGCAGGTGCAAGGACGAAAGTGATTAGTCACTTTCGGTTCTAGAGCGCCGGTCATTCCGGCGCGCAGACTTCTCGGCTCCGCGCGTCGGGGAAAGCGGTTTGGCAAGCGGGCGCAAAACTTAAATTGACACAATGGCAGATTTAGGGCACCAATAAGAGTATTAAGCAAAAAGTGACCGCAATGACAAAAAGTGACCGCAATGAATAGATTGGTTTTGGTTGTTGACGACGAGGAAAATCTTCTAGTCTTACTTGAGCGTATCCTTTCTAAAGAAGGATTCGTCGTCAGGACGGCGAGCAACGCGTATCAGGCTCTTGATCTGCTCGGCAAAGAAAGTTTCGATCTCGCCATTCTCGATATAAAAATGTTTCCCGTCGATGGCGTCGCACTTCTGGCGGAGATTAAAAAACGCTCTCCGTCGACTCACGTGGTCATGATTACCGCATATCCAACGATGGACACCCGCAACGAGT
>JBQGEN010000147.1:0-11838 GCA_052039615.1 Sideroxyarcus sp.
AGATATTGACCGCCAAACACATGCCCGCTCTCATGGATCTTGCCAAACATCCGGCACAGGTCAACGTGACGGAAATAGTTCACGTGCTCATAGAAGATATCGAACCAGGCGCGGCGCTCGCATATCCAGTCAAAACAGGGGACCTCGATATAGATCTTCCCGCCGCCCCCGTTCGCTTGAGCGATCGCTTCAAGGAAACCAAAAGGGTCCGGGACATGCTCCAGAACGTGGCGGAGGACGATGCCCTCTGCGGACAAACCCAGACTGGCCTCAAATCTGGCTTTGATCACCTGCGGATCAGTGCCCTCATAGGCAGGATCAATCCCGGTGATTTCATATCCGGATCGTCGCAGGTATTCCAGGAAGTACCCTTTTCCGCATCCGACCTCTATCAGAGCGTGCCGGTGAAAATGCCGCTGAATGATCTCCCTGATATCTTCCAGATGCTGCTGGAACACACCCGAACATGCCTGCTCGTTTTGGTAATCGGCATCATATTCAAGCAAACGGGCATCAAATGCCGCATTGAAGATCAGCCCGGTCTCCATGTCCTGCACCAGCCTCATGTCGCCTTTGGGACAGTTTAGCGCTGCGGCCCGCTCGGCGAACATCTTGTTCTGGAAGACCGGCAGACCATTCACATTGAGCAGTTCCCGATAGTTCATGTTCACTTCAATATCGCATCCAGTTGCTGCCTGTCACCCCAAAAGGCCATCGATTCATAGTCCGGATAGGGGTAGTAACCGAGGTTGAGTTCAATCTCCCAGCCATTGACTTTCAGCCACTGCTCCACCAGATTGCGCACCGAGACCGGCTGCCCCGAACAGATGTTGATAACCCCGATATCTCGTTGCAGGACTGCCAACTGGACGATCCAGAGGGCCACCGCTTCGACAGGCAAATAGTCGCGCAATTGTTCGCCGCCGGACATGTTGAATACCTTATCTCCGCGCTGCACCGCTTCTCGGAGTTTCGAATAGAGCGAAGTGCTTGGCTGCCCTTCTCCGTACATGTAAAAAAGTCGCCCCCACGTCAGATTAAAGTCTGAAACCGATTTCAAATACTCCAATTGCTTCCGCAAAGAATCTTTCGCATACCCATATGGGTTGCATGGCTTGGTTTGCATGTCTGCGGAAATGGGCCCCGACTGCATCCCGTATTCAGAACAAGTACCCGTTACCACCAGTGACGGCAGCCCGGCTTCAATCAGTTTTTTCAGAAAATTGTATTGTCTTGGCAACTCCGTCTCAAAATGGTGAAGCGATTTGTAGTTCGGCAAACCCTCCCACGCCAGATGAATCAGAACGTCCGGGCAGCCCATTTGCTCAAAGTCTTTCGAAGACGGATGTGCCATGTCCATTTCCACGATACGCACGGCATTGCTCAGGCCAGACAGTTGTGACGCTTCTCGGACCACAGCAACTATCTCCAACCCGCGTCCCTGCAAGCAGGTCAAGACATGTCGCCCGATGAACCCGCCTGCACCCGTCACAGCCACCTTCATAGCGCGCTCCTCAGTTAAACTTCATTGCAGGTACCGCCGTTACGAACTTCCCGCCCCATTCATGGATGTACTCAAGTTGATGAGACACCTCGGCGCGCAGGTTCCACGGCAGGATAAGCACATAGTCTGGACGATCCTGTTTAAGATGTTCTTCCGAAACGATCGGGATCCTGCTGCCCGGCATGAACTTGTCTTGCTTGGCCGGGTTGCGATCGACCACGTAAGGCAAAAGGTCCGGCCGGACACCGGCATAATTCAGCAGGGTATTTCCCTTTGCCGCTGCGCCATACCCAGCTACTGTCTTGCCAGCACGCTTGGCTTCCAATAGAAAAACAAGAAAGTCGTTTTTGACCTTGTTCGCGTGCGCCTGAAAACTTTCGTAGTAACTGGCACTGTTCATGCCGGCAGCAGCTTCCCTATCAAGCAGTTCGGCAACCGAGTGGTTTACTGGATGCACTCCGGTATCCACTCTTTGTGCATAAACCCGAAGACTGCCGCCGTGCGTAATCAGCTCTTCAACGTCAAATACTTTAAGTCCGTTGGCACTGAATATTTTTACAACGGTTGTAAAGGACAGGTATGAGAAATGTTCATGGTAGATCGTATCGAACTGATTCTCTTCGATCAGATGCATGAGATGCGGGAACTCGAAAGTGGCTGCACCTTGCGGCTTGAGCACGGCAGCAAAAGCGGCCGCAAAGTCGTTAATGTCAGGCACATGTGCCAGCACGTTATTGGCCACCATCAGGTCGGCTTGTTTCCCCTGTTTGACCAGCCTTTTCGCAAGACTGCCCCCAAAGAATTCCTCTATTGTCTTTATGCCCTTGAGGCGCGCGGCGGCGGACGTGCTGGCGGTAGGTTCGATACCCAGGCAGGGAATATTCCGCTGTTGCAGATACTGGAGCAAGTAGCCGTCATTCGATGCCACTTCAATCACGTGACTCTCGGTCGTCAGGCCGAATCGATCGGTCATTGTGCTTACATATCGTTCAGCGTGCTTGAGCCATTGGTCCGAAAACGAACTGAAATAGGCGTATTCGTCATTGAACAACTCTGCCGCCCTTGAATACGATTCAGCCTGCACCAGCCAGCAGGTCTCGCAGACCAGCACCTTCAAGGGGAACCACTTCTCCGGGCGCCGCATGGTCAATTGAGTGAGATACGCATTCGAGGGAGGTGCGCTACCGAGGTCAATAAGATTCAGCGAAACATCATCCCCGCAGTGGCGACATTTCATATCGATACTCCCTGGAAAGTTTGATTGATGAACGGATGGTTGCGATCCCTATCCGAAATCTCTGCAATTTCCAAAGGCCAGGCGATATGCAACTCTGGATCAGCAACATTCAGCGCCCCCTCAGATTCAGGGTGATAGGGCGCCGTATGCAGATAGATCAACTCGCAATCTGCAGTGAGTGTCTGGAAACCGTGAGCAAATCCTTCGGGAATGAGCAGGCTTTTGCGATTTGTGGCAGAAAGAACTTCACCATGCCAATGCAGGAAGGTGGGTGATCCGCGACGCAGATCGACCGCCACGTCGAATATTTCTCCGTGCAGGCAACTCACCAATTTAGCCTCGGCGTAGGGGGTGTATTGAAAGTGCAAGCCACGCACAGCCCCTTTGCTGCGGGTTAATGTCTGGTTAATTTGCGCAATCGCCTTGGCCAGGCCGGCCTGCCGAAATTCATCGTCGCAGTAGAATCGCGACAGAAAACCGCGCTGGTCTTCAGTGGCTTTGCGCTGAACCAGAACCAGCCCGGCCAAGGGAGTGGCAATGAAGTCGAATCTAGCCATGCTTGCTCGTCATCATCGATACCTGTGTGCAATCTGACTCAAGGCGGCGCATTCACTCCTCCAAAGCCTAATGTTTCCTTGTCTTTATAGTGCGTTCATTCGGTGAACGGTGCTTATTACAACAGCCGCCGATGGATGGTGTCAAGCAGGAAAACCCGCTCGTGTATCATGGCGGCCTTGTTTCTGCCGGAAGCTCCGCATGCAAAACGCGCCCGACATCGTCCTCATCAAAACCTCCTCGCTGGGCGACGTGCTGCACAACCTCCCGGTCGTCACCGACATCCGCCGCCATCTGCCTGAGGCACGCATCGACTGGGTGGTGGAAGAAAGTTTCGCCGCCCTGCCCGCGCTGCACCCGGACGTGCACGGCGTTGTCACGGTCGCCATGCGGCGCTGGCGCAAGTCCTGGTGGGCCGCGCGCCACGAGATGCAGGCGGTCTGCCGCGAACTGGCCGCCCGCCGCTACGACCTGGCGCTGGACACGCAGGGCCTGCTGAAAAGCGCGCTCGTCACCCGCTGCACCCGCACCGAACGCTGCGGCTATGACCGGCACAGCGCGCGCGAGCCGCTGGCCAGCCTGTTCTACGACCGCACCTTCCGCGTTGCCCGCGACCAGCACGCGGTCGAGCGCAATCGCCAGCTGGCCGCCGCGGCGCTCGGCTACGTCGCGACAGGCGCGCCCGACTACGGCATCCGCACGCCCGACATCGCGCTGCCCTGGCTGCCGGAGCGGCCCTATGTCGTGCTGCTGCACGCCACCAGCCGCGACGACAAGCTGTGGGACGAGGCGAACTGGATCGCGCTGGCCGCACAGCTGCTCCGGGCCGGGCTGCATGCGGTGCTGCCCTGGGGCAGCGCGCAGGAAAAGGCCCGCGCCGAACGCCTGAGCGGCGCCATCCCCGGTTCCGTGTGCGCGCCGCGCCTGAACCTGAACGAGGCCGCCGCGCTGCTGGGCCGCGCGCACGCCGTGATCGGCGTGGACACCGGCCTGAGCCACCTCGCCGCCGCGCTGGATGTGCCCACCGTCGGCATCTACACCGCCACCGACCCCGGTCTGACCGGACTGCATGCCGGCGCACGCGCCGCCAATCTCGGCGGCAAGGCCGCGCCGCCCGCGGTGGATGCCGTCATTGGCAAACTCGTCGAGCTGGGCGTCCATGTTTAGGGCGCGCCTGTTCTACACGCTGACGCTGTGGCTGCTGTTGCCCTACGTTTTCTTCCACCTGCTGTGGCGCGCGCGCAAACAGCCCGAATATCTGCAGCACATCGGCGAGCGCTTCGGATTCTACAAGGCCCGCCCCGCCGGGCCGCTTATCTGGCTGCACACCGTGTCCGTCGGCGAGACGCGCGCCGCGGCGACGCTGGTGCGGCAGCTGCGCCAGCGCCATCCCGGGCACCGGATCCTGCTCACCCACGCCACGCCCACCGGCCGCGCCGCCGGCGAGCAGCTCTACGGCGACGACGTGCTGCGCGTCTACCTGCCTTACGACTATCCCTTCGCCGTGCGCCGCTTCCTGCGCCATTTCCGGCCGCAGGTTGGCGTCCTGCTGGAAACGGAGGTCTGGTTCAACCTGATCCACGCCTGCCGGATCGGCTCCCTGCCGCTGCTGCTGCTCAACGCGCGCCTGTCGGAACGATCCGCCCGGCGCTACGCGCGCTTCCCCAAGCTCGCGCGCATGGGCCTGCACGGTCTGCACCTCGTCGCCGCGCAGACCGAGGAGGACGCGCTGCGCCTGGCCAGCCTCGGCAACCGCGCGGTGCCGGTGATGGGCAACCTAAAGTTCGACATCGAGCCGCCGCCGCCGATGCTGGAACTGGGCAGGCAGTTGCGCGCGCGTTTCGGCGAACGCCCGATATTTCTCGCCGCCAGCACGCGCGAAGGCGAGGAAGCGCTGCTGCTGGATGCGCTGGATGAAGCAGACGCGGAACATCTGCTCACCGTGATCGTGCCGCGCCATCCGCAACGCTTCGACGAAGTCGCGGCACTGATCGAACAGCACGGCTTGCGCATGCAACGGCGTAGCGCGGACGACGACATCGCCGCCGGCACGCAGGTGGTGCTGGGCGACAGCATGGGCGAGATGTTCGCCTACTACGCCGCGTGCGACGTCGCCTTTATCGGCGGCAGCCTGTTGCCGTTCGGCGGACAGAATCTGATCGAGGCCTGCTCGGTGGGGGCACCGGTACTGGTTGGGCCGCACACGCACAATTTCGCCCAGGCCGTGGACCAGGCTGTCGCCCGTGGTGCGGCAATACAGGTCAGCGATACCGGCGATCTGATTCGCCGGCTGAACACGCTGTTGCGCGATGCGGAACGGAGGGGGGCGATGGGAACGGCGGGGCAGGACTTCGTCAGAAACAATCAAGGTGCGACCGCCCGTGCCGTCATGCTTATCGACCAGGCACTGAAACAGGCGATCTACAACGAGATCGTCTCCAGCCAGATCAATGCCGGGAAATGAAGGCCGCAAACTTGCCGGTCAGGGACGCCTTCTTGCCGGTGCGGGCGGTTTTCTCTCCAACGACCCAATTCCAGCGCAGCCCTGCGGCCGACGCCACGATCGGCAGGCGCTTGTAGAAGCTGCCATTCAGTTGCGAATTGACCACCAGATAGTCGTGGAAATGCTTTAACAGACGCGGATTCGGTTTGGAATGCTGCGCCTCGCGCCAGAATTTGTGCAGAGGGCGTTGGCAGGTAAGGCCCTCCATGTCGTATAGCGCCTTGCCGCATATCTTGACCGGCGCGCCGTGCATGATGGCCGACAGACCCACAGTGCTGTTGACCACGACCACGCCGCAGGCATGGTCCAGCAGCGTGGGCAAATGCTGGTCGTGGATGTAGAAGCACCTGCCCTGCAGGCCCAGCAGCTCGATGCGCCCCGCGATGAACGAGGTGTAATCGCAATAGCCGCGATCCATCGGATGGTGCTTGATGACCAGGATGCGGCCGCGCGGCGCGTGGCGCGCGAAGGAGGTCATCGCCTCGTCGATGAAATCCTTCACCGTGTCGAAGGCGGAATGCTTCACTATCTGGGCATCGTTGTGCACCTGCAGCGGAACGAGGAAGTAGCGCCCCGAGAACTTGTCCACCAGGAAGGTCAGCATGTTCCGTTCCTTGACGGCGTAATAGGCCTTGCGCCACCAGGAACGCAGCCAGGGCAGACCCTCCAGCCAAGTCAGCGGACGGTGATGGCGGTAATGCGGGAAAACTGGCTTCAGCAGGCCCGCGAAGAAGTAATACAGCACGGCCCACAGCGCGGCATGGCGGAAGGTGTTGCCCAGCGGCAGCGGCTTCTCGATGACGGGCGGCGGATGATTCAGGTAGAACAAGGGCGAACGCGGCAACGGCGAATTGCCGTTGACGCCGAACCGCTCCAGCGTGATGTAGTGCGGCCGGATATAGCCCTCCTCGAACACGCCGATCTCCAGGCCGCGGCGATGCGCGATCTCGTGCGCCGCGCGGTGGATCGGGCGGCAGTCGCCGAACAGCATCACCATATCGACATGCAGTTGTTCGAGCAGGGTCTCGAAGTAGGCCGGCCATTCCTTGGGGTGGCCGCGGAAATTGAGCGCGTCGCCCGGGTAGAACAGCCAGTCGCCGCCGTTGAAATTCACCTTGAAGACCTGCGCGCCGGCCTGCGTCAGATCCTGCGCGAGGCGGCGGAAGAACGGCCCCACCGGGCCCTGCAGCAGCAGCACGCGCTTGCCCTTGAATATCGAAAGACCGCCATTGACCATCGCTTACCCCGTTATCGCGATCAGAACCGGTAGCGGATGCCCGCTGCCATGAAATTCGAGCCCACATGCGGCGGCGCGATCAGACCATACACTCCCGAGCGGTGGTGGATGCGGGTGACCAACGACCACGCATCGTATCCGCGCACACGCCACTCGAAATCGAACAACAGCAACAGCTGCGTGCGATAGCGCTTCCCCGGATTGTCTGCAGCACCGTCTTCGTACGCCGGAGTGCCGAGCGCGTAAGACATGCCGATCCCGGCGCCGAAATTCACGCCCAGCGCGGCCAATTCCAGATCTGGCGTCTTCAGCTTGTAGGCGGCGCCGATCTCGGCATTATCCTGCAAGCCGTGATGCTGCGCCAGCACCAGCTCGTAGCCCTGGGCAATGGCCGCGAACGGCGTGCCCCGGAACATCTCCCAGCTTTGTCCCAGCGTATTGCGATCCTTGCCCAGCCCCAGGGCATTGAAGTAGGACTTTTCCCAGTCCGGGTTGCCCGCAATGATGCGCTCCGGCAACTCCTTCAGATTATGGTCGGCGCCCTGCGCGACGAACACCGTCACGGAATCGAACATCGGGTCGGCCGGCGGCGTCTGCGCCTGCACGCTGGCCACCATCGATCCCGCAAGCAAAACCGGCAGCAGAACCTGCCGCCCCGCAAAACATCGCATCCCGCTACTCCCTTGTGATACCCAGGAACCTCTGAAATCCGTTCGCCCTCAGCGCTGGCGCAAGATCCTGCGCACCAGGAAGCGGTACATCCCGCCCCACCATGGCAGGGTCGATGCGCCGCTCTCCCGCCACAGCAGCAATTCGTCCAGCGCCCGTTCCGGCGTGGTGAACCTGCCCGTGCTGCGGCTGATGTACGCGGGATAGCGGATCAGCACGCCGGCCACCAGCTCGTCCAGCGCCAGGCGGCGCGTGCGACGCGCGACCGGCACGACATCCGTGGTCAGGCCCCAGCCCGCGTAGAACGGCTGGCCGTAGCAGACCACCTTCTTGCCGCGCAGCAGGCCCTCGAATCCGGCCAGCGAAGTCAGCGTGTGGACCTCGTCCACCGCCAGCAGCAACTCGCCCATGGCCGCATCCTGCACCAGCTCGTCGCACCAGGCCGCCGCATCATGTTCGCCCTCGCCCTCGCGGCGCAGGCCTGCCACCACGTCGGGATGCGGCTTGTAGAGCACGCGCGCGTCCGGATTGGCCGCGCGCACCGCACGCAGCAGGTCGAGGTTGCGGCGGATGCCGGGCGCGCCATAGGCCAGCGATGCGTCCGACTCCACCTGCCCCGGCACCAGAATCACGCGCCGTATCGCGGCCCCGTCGGCCTCGCGCGGGCGCTGCCAAGCTCCCGTGCCGACGTTGTATTTGGTCAGCCCGTCCGCCACCAGGCGTTCGCGCAATGCCCGCGCCCGCGCGAGCAGCGCCTCGTCGAAGGCGTCGTGCTGCAGGATCGATTCCAGCTCGGAAGGACGGGTCGCGTCGTAATAGATGCCCTGCCGGTCCATGACCCAGGACAGGGGACGCACCAGATCGGCGCCCAGACCCACGGAACGGATGAAGCCGTCTTCCAGGCGCACGACCGACGCCGCCTGCGCCGGCGCGCGGCCCCACACCACCTGCATGGCATCGCCCGGCACGCTGCGCGCGAAAGTGACGCGGCTGCCCTGGAAGAAGCTGCGCACGATGCCGCGCTTGTAGATCGAGAAGCCCGTCGCATGGACCGTGGCGGGAAAGCGCCCGCGCATGCGCCGCTGCAGCCCCATCCATTCGATCACGCGCTCCGCCTCGCAGCGCGCGCCAGTCTCCGGATCGATGTAGCGCGGGTATTCAAGCAGCGCCGCGTGCACCAGCGCGGCCAGCGCAGCAGGCCGGCGCCGCACCGGCGCGGGCAGCTCGTCGCGGGTCAGCCCCCACCCGGCATAGAACGGCATGCCGAAGGTGCGCACCGGCTTGCCCCACAGCAGGCCCTCGAAACCGATCTGCGAAGTCACGGTGTAGACGGCCTCGGCATGCTCGATCAGCGACACCGGATGCACGTCCTCCCCCAGCACGCGCACGCGCGGATTTTGCGCCAGCGCGGCAAGATCGAAATGGCCGCGCTTGCGCCCGGCCATCACCTCGGGATGCACCTTGAGCAGCACCGTGCACGCCGGATGCTCCGCCAGCGCGGCCGCCAGCATGCGCTGGAAACTGGCGGCGTCGGCCAGCCCGCAACGGATAGCCGCATCGCCGCGCGTCTGGTCGGCGACCAGCACGTAGCGCGGCGGCAGCCCGCCCTCATATTCGCGCGTGTGGTTGTACTTCGAGATGCGCGCCGCGCGCCAGGCCGCGACCAACTCGTGGGCACGCGCCAGTTGCGCTTCCGTGTGGCCGGCCGCGATCAATGTCTCAAGCAGCGAAGGGGCGCTCGCGTCGTAATAGATGCCCGCATCGTCGACCACGACGGAAAGCGGCGGCTCCTGATTGCCCAATCCCACCGAGCGCAGGAAGCCATCCTCCAGACGCAGCAGGGGCAACGCGTGCCGTTCGGCGAAGCGCGCAGCCGCAATCGCACTCGGCTTGCGCCCCCAGGCGATCACTCCGCTGCAGGACGCCGGATGCGGAGCCCTCCGGCGATGCAGCACCGGCACACCGAGCAATGCGGGCAGGCCCGGCAAGGTGGCGACTGCGCGCGAAGTGGCGATCAACGGAGAAGCGGCCTGACCGGCAATTGATGGTTGTTCCTGCAAAGTATCGGCTTCCGCGAATGACACCTGATCGCTCATTTTGCCGTTCGTGGTGAGCTTGTCGAACCACCAACAACGCCGCCCTTCAACGAGCTCAGGGCGAACGACACATCATTGTTTGTACCCGTGCTGGTCACGCAGCCTCGCCGACCAACTCGCTCCATTTGACCGCACTCTGGCCGTGAACCACGAAGAACGGATTGAGCGTGACCGAGGGATCGGCATACGAAATGGGATCCCCGTTCAGCTGGATCACCGCGCCTCCCGCCTGCTCCACCACGCACTGCGCGGCGGCGGTATCCCACAGCGAAGTCAGGCCCAGCCGCGGGTAGACATCGGCAGCGCCTTCCGCCACCAGGCAGAACTTGAGCGAACTGCCCATCGAGATCAGCTCGTGCGCACCCAGGCGCTGCAGCAACGCAGGCAGGGAATCGCCCGCGTGCGAACGGCTGCCGACGACGCGCCAGGTGGCGCCATCTACATGCGTGGCCACGCGGATGTCCGAGCGCACGCCGTCCGCCCCGACTTTGAACGCGCCCACGCCCCGCGCCGCCAGATAGGCCACGTCGAGCACGGGCGCATAGACCACGCCCAGCACCGGACGGCCGTTCTCGATCAGGGCGATGTTCACCGTGAACTCGCCGTTGCGCTTGACGAATTCCTTGGTGCCATCGAGCGGATCGACCAGCCAATAGCTGCCCGAGCCAGTGTGGCCCTTGAAATCCTCCACCGCCTCTTCCGACAGGATGGGCAAGGCCGGCTGCAATTGCGCCAGGCGCGCGACGATCACGCGATGCGCCGCCTCGTCCGCCTCGGTCAGCGGGGACTTGTCTTCCTTCTCCTGCACCGCGAAATCCCTGGCATACACGGCCATGATGGCCGCGCCCGCCTCGCGCGAAATCGCCTCGATCTGCTCCAGCAGACTCATCGTTACCTTCATTTCAATCAACCCTTCTCGCCCATACCGATCACGCCGCGCTCGCGCAGCAGGCCGATCACGCTGGCCACGCATTCGTCCAGGTCCAGCGCGCCCGTGTTCACCACCAGCTCCGGGTTTTCCGGCTCCTCGTAGGGAGAAGAGATGCCGGTGAAGTTCTTGATCTCGCCGGCGCGCGCGCGCTTGTAGAGCCCTTTCACGTCGCGCTCTTCGCACACTTCCAGCGGGCAGTGGCAATAGATCTCGAGGAACTCGCCGTGCGGCACCAGCGAGCGCACTTTTTCGCGGTCCGAACGGAACGGCGAGATGAAGGCGGTGAGCGCGATGACGCCCGCCTCCAGGAACAGCTTGCCCATTTCGCCGACGCGGCGGATGTTCTCGACCCGGTCTTCCGCCGAGAACCCCAGATCAGAACACAGTCCGTGGCGCACGTTGTCACCGTCGAAGGTGAAGGTGCGGCAACCCATCTGGTACAGCTCTTCTTCCACGGCGTGGGCCAGCGTGGATTTGCCCGCACCGGACAGGCCGGTGAACCATAGCATCACGCTGTGATGCCCATTTGATGCCTCGCGGCGTTCGCGCGTCACCGTGGCGTGATGCCAGACGACGTTGCTTGATTTGTCCTGCCCCATCATTGCTCCCCTTAACAATCACCAAATTTTGCACTGCATCCGGATGGTATTCGTCGGCCACCTTCATGACATCGGTTTTGCCCCTATTTCAGCAGACCGGTCGAAGTGCGTTGCGCCAGATCCCCCAATTTTTTCAATTTTACCTCAGCATTGCCCAGCAGACCCTGCCGTAATGGCTCGTTCCCGGCCAATTCCAGGATCGCCTCCACCCAGGCCTGCTGCTCCAGGGGCACGACCAGTCCCTCCACGCCATGCCCGACCACCCCGGAATAGACGCCATCCGGCGTATAGATGCCCACCGCGCCGCAGCGCGTGATGTCGAAGAACTTGGTGTGCGAACGTGCCCGGTTGAACGGCAGATCATGCAAGGGCGCCAGCCCGATATGGCGCCCCGGCATGGCAAGAAAGGACTGGTACGCCGGCCACTTCATCGGATGCACCACGGTCACGCGCGGCAGCCCCCGGTACATGCGATACACATCCGTACCGCCGACGATCTCGAACGCG
>JBQGEN010000148.1:0-5515 GCA_052039615.1 Sideroxyarcus sp.
TGGCGCATGCCGAGGCGCTGGGCGTGCTGCAGGGCGTGGCGAGCCTGGGCGTCCGTCCGACGCTGAAACACGATGCCAAGGCGGTACTGGAAGTGCATCTGTTCGAGTTCGACCAGCAGATATATGGCAGGCATCTGCGCGTGGAGTTCTTGCAGAAGCTGCGCGACGAACAGAAGTTCAATGGCTTGGAAGGGCTGACGCGGCAGATCGCGTTGGATGTCGAGAATGCAAAGCAATGGTTCATAGATCATGAGTGAAGACAAAAAGAAATACCCGCTGAATCTGCCCGACACGACGTTCCCGATGCGCGGCGATCTCGCCAAGCGCGAGCCCTTGATGCTCGCGCAATGGCAGGCGCAGCAGCGCTACCAGCGCATCCGCGCCGCGAGCAAGGGACGCAAGCAGTTCATTCTGCACGACGGCCCGCCCTATGCGAACGGCGACATCCACATCGGTCATGCGGTGAACAAGGTGCTGAAGGACATCATCATCAAGAGCAAGACGCTGTCCGGCTTCGATGCGCCCTACGTGCCGGGCTGGGATTGCCACGGCCTGCCCATCGAGTTGCAGGTGGAGAAGCAGCACGGTAAGGCCATTCCGCCATCGCAGTTCCGCGAACTGTGCCGCGAGTACGCCAAGGAGCAGGTGGAGCGCCAAAAGAAGGATTTCATCCGCTTGGGCGTGCTGGGCGACTGGGACCGTCCCTACCTGACCATGGATTTCCAGACCGAGGCCGACATCATCCGCGCGCTCGGCAAGATCAACGAGCGCGGCTATCTGTACCAGGGGCGCAAGCCGGTGAACTGGTGCCTGGATTGCCAGTCGGCACTGGCCGAAGCCGAGGTCGAATACGAGGACAAGGTCTCGGCGGCCATCGACGTCGGTTTCGAGGTGAAGGACAAGCATGCCGTGGAAAAGGCGTTCGGCGTGTCCCTGCCCGGCAGTGCCAAAGTGTATGCGGTGATCTGGACCACCACGCCCTGGACGCTGCCTGCCAACCAGGCCGTGAGCGTGCATCCGGAACTGCAGTACGACCTGATCCGCACGGAGAAGGGCTATCTGATCCTGGCATTCGATCTGGCGGCCGATTGCCTTAAGCGCTACCAGCTCGCCGGCAGCAACGACAGAGGCGACGGCAGCGCCGCCAACTGCTACGGCCGCGCGCTGGAAGGCCTGCCGCTGCAGCATCCGTTCTACGAGCGCATCGTGCCTGTGATCTGCGGCGAGCATGTCACGCTGGAGGCGGGTACCGGCCTGGTGCACACCGCGCCGGCGCACGGTGTGGACGACTACGTGGTGGGACAGAAATACAACCTGCCGACCGACAACCCGGTGGGCGACGACGGCAAGTTCATCTCCACCACGCCGGCGGTCGGCGCTACAGCATTGGCCGGCATATTCGTGTGGAAAGCCAACGACATCGTGCTGCAGGCGCTGGAAGCGAGCGGGCACTTGCTGCATCAGGAAAAAGTGAAGCACAGCTACCCGCACTGCTGGCGCCACAAGACGCCGATCATCTTCCGTGCGACCCCGCAGTGGTTCGTCGGCATGGAGCAGCGTCCGGCGCATGCGGGGGCCGATGCGGAGAAGCTGGTCAAGGAAGGGCGCCACACGCGTCAGGCGGAAGGCGCCTCGCTGCGCGACCTCGCCAACCAGGCCGTCGAACAGACGCGGTTCTTCCCCGCTTGGGGCCGCGCGCGCCTCGAAGCGATGATCAGGAACCGTCCCGACTGGTGCGTGTCGCGCCAGCGCAACTGGGGCGTGCCGATGCCGTTCTTCGTCCACAAGGAAACGATGCAACTGCATCCGCGCACGGCGGAGCTGCTGGAGCAGGTGGCGAAGCTGGTGGAGAAGTCCGGCATCGAGGCCTGGTTCTCGCTGAACAGCGCCGACCTGCTGGGGGACGATGCGGCGCATTACCGCAAGCTTTCCGACACGCTCGACGTGTGGTTCGATTCCGGCGCGACGCATTACACGGTGCTGGCGAAGCGCGAAGGGCTGCGTGCGCCCGCCGACCTGTATCTGGAAGGTTCCGACCAGCATCGCGGCTGGTTCCAGTCCTCGCTGCTGACCGGCTGCGCGATCAACGGCCGTGCGCCCTATGACGCACTGCTCACGCACGGCTTCGTGGTGGACGGCAGCGGCCACAAGATGTCCAAGTCCAAGGGCAACGTGGTCGTGCCGCAGAAGGTGATCGACACGCTGGGCGCGGACATCCTGCGCCTGTGGGCGGCTTCGACCGACTATTCCGGCGAGCTGACCATCTCCGACGAGATACTCAAGCGCGTGGTGGAAAGTTACCGCCGCATCCGCAACACCCTGCGTTTCCTGCTGGCGAACGTGAGCGACTTCGATGCGCAGCGCGACGCCATGCCGGTCTCTGAATGGCTGGAGATCGACCGCTACGCGCTGGCCCTGACGCAGCGGCTGCAGGACGAATTGCGCGGCGATTACGAGCGCTACGAGTTCCACTTCGCGGTGCAGAAACTGCTGGGCTTCTGCTCGGAAGATCTGGGCGGCTTCTATCTCGATATTCTGAAGGACCGCCTGTACACAGCCGGCGAGAACTCGAAGGCGCGCCGCTCCGCGCAGAACGCGCTGTATCACATCACCCAGGCGCTGGCACGCCTGATCGCGCCCATCCTGAGCTTCACCGGCGAGGAAGTGTGGGCGACGCTGACTGGCAAGGATGAGGCGAGCGTGTTCGAGCAACTGTGGTACGAGTTGCCGGAGTCCGGTCTGGACCGGGTGATGCTCGGCACCTGGGCGGATATCCGCAATGTGCGCGAGCAGGTCAACAAGAAGCTGGAGGAGCAGCGCGCAACGGGGGCGATCGGCTCGGCGTTGCAGGCTGAAGTGGATGTGTATGCACCTCAAGCCATCTTCGACCCGCTGTCGCGCCTGGGCGACGATCTGCGCCTGGTGTTGATCACCTCGCGCGCCAATGTGCACCTGCGCGAAGACGGCGAACTGGAGGTCAAGGTCACACCTTCCGCGCATGCCAAGTGCGAGCGCTGCTGGCATTACCGCGAAGACGTGGGCAGCGATGCCGGCCATCCGGCGCTGTGCGGACGTTGCGTGAGCAACCTGTTCGGCAATGGCGAGACGCGCCGCTATGCTTAAGCGCTGGTTGGGGCTGGCGGCACTGGTTATCGTGCTCGACCAGTTGAGCAAGGCGGCCATCAACAGCCATTTCGTCTTCGGCGAGAGCGTCGCGGTGACGTCGTTCTTCAACCTGGTGCTGGCACACAACACCGGCGCGGCGTTCAGCTTCCTGAGCGATGCGGGCGGCATGCAGCGCTGGCTGTTCAGCGCCATCGCCGTGTTCGCTTCGGTTTGGATCGTCTGGCTGTTGCGCAGGCATCAGGCGCAAACGCTGTTCTGCTTCGCGCTGGCGTTCATCCTCGGCGGCGCGCTGGGCAACCTGATCGACCGCGTCGCCTACGGCTATGTGGTGGATTTTCTCGATTTTCACTGGGGCGGCTATCACTTTGCCGCATTCAATCTGGCCGACTCCGCCATCACTTGTGGGGCGGGCTTGCTGATCTGGGATAGTTTCAAGGGCAAAGAACATGGAACTGCTACTCGCTAACCCGCGCGGCTTCTGCGCCGGCGTGGATCGCGCCATCGAGATCGTCGAGCGGGCACTGGCCATCCATGGCGCGCCGATCTACGTGCGGCACGAGGTGGTGCACAAACGCTTCGTCGTGGAAAGCCTGAAGGCCAAGGGCGCGGTGTTCATCGAGAACCTGTCCGACGTGCCGCCGGGCAGCATCCTCATCTTCAGCGCGCACGGCGTGCCGCAATCGGTGCGGCGCGAAGCCGAGGCGCGCCATCTCACGGTGTTCGACGCCACCTGCCCGCTGGTGACCAAGGTGCACATCGAGGTCTCGCGCATGCGCGAACAGGGCAAGGAGATCGTGATGATAGGGCACAAGGGCCACCCCGAAGTGGAAGGCACGATGGGGCAGAGCGATAACGGCATGTACCTGGTCGAGTCCCCCGAGGATGTGCAGAAGCTGCAGGTGAAAGACGAGCAGAACCTGGCCTATGTGACGCAGACCACGCTGTCGGTGGACGACGCCAGCAGCATCATCGCCGCCCTCAGGGCGCGCTTCCCAGCCATCACCGGGCCGCGCAAGGACGACATCTGCTACGCCACGCAGAACCGCCAGGATTCGGTGAAGCTGCTGGCCAAACAGTGCGACCTGGTCATCGTGGTCGGCTCGCCCAACAGTTCCAACTCCAACCGCCTGCGCGAAGTGGCGAAGAACCTCGGCGTGCCGGCCTATCTGGTCGACAACGCCAGCGAACTCAGGCCGGAATGGTTGCAGGGCAAGCAGCGCGTGGGCATCACCGCAGGCGCCTCCGCGCCGGAGGTGCTGGTGCAGGAAGTCATCAAGCGCCTGCAGGAACTCGGCGCCGGTAGCGTGCGCGAAGCGGACGGCATCCACGAGAATGTGGTGTTCCCGCTGCCCAAGGCGCTTAACTCTCCCGCCTGACCGTATTGCCGGCAACCTGGTTCCGGCAGGCTCCATCCTCCGACTATCTCCCCCCGCGGCATCAGGTGAGCCATGGGGGGGAATCTTCCAGCGCAGCTACGGCCTGTCTGCGGCCGAATATTGCCGGCCTGTCACTTGCCTTCGATATACCAGTACGTTCTGTAACGCATCGAGTCAACGTCGATTGGCGGCTTGCAGCCCTCCAGCGACGAATCGCTGGCGCAGCCGCCTCCACCTCCGCCGTGACCACCGCCGCAGCCGATGCAGAATGGAACCAGGTCGTCACCGATCTGCACAATCCCGGCCACAGGCGAGGGCGGCAGACCGCCACCTTCGAAGGCGCCCGAGATGTACTCTCCGGTGAACGGTGAGAGCCGGTAACCGGTTGCCACGCCAAGAGTCTCATCGCACGCCGCTGAGCTGATCGGTTTTGCCTCGTTCGTGCCGAAGTAGACGTAACCTGCCACCACCAGCGGGGCATTCACCGATTTCTCGCAGCTCTTGAAGGTGATGTAGTACCCGGTCATCGAGCCGTCCCAGGCGGTGGAGGTGGCATCGAACAGGTTGCTCTCGGTCAGGGCGACGAGGCTGCTGCCATCCGAGGCGGTTACCATGTCTTTCAGCAGGTAGGCGCGGTTTGTCTTGGCGCAAGCCGACACGGAATAGGGCGGGCTGACGTCGTACGGCTCGGGGTCGGCCAAGGTCGAGCTCGGATCGGTGTAGAGCGGATGCTCACGGTCCCCGGTCGGCACGAATACCATATCGTAACTTGCGGTGGCGATCACTTCCGGCGGATAGAATATCTTGCGCGGAGTGACGCCGGAGGCGCAGACGCCGCTGTCGCAGCCGAGCGCGGCCAGTTTTTCCACCTGCCAGAACTCGGGGGTGAAGTTGGCGGCGCTGGTCTCGAGATCCACGCGCCACACATTGCCGCCCATGTCACCCACATACAGCCGATCGATCTTGCCGTCGCTATCCCGATCCAGCAGGGTGACGTCGGAAGGGATGCTGTA
>JBQGEN010000149.1:0-1618 GCA_052039615.1 Sideroxyarcus sp.
CAAAAAATCGACAACTCCTGGCCTAACGAATTCCGCCGTGGGAAACTGCCGAATTAATGCGTCACCTGATCGTGGGTTCATCAGGAAACGTTTGCTCCTGGCAGTCCTCCTGATGGGTTCGTCTCTAAGCCTTTTTGTTTGGGGTGCAGGAGGAATTTCATACGGCGATTCAGCGCGTTCGACGCCGCTCAAGGTGACGGCGAGTGCGCAGTTCTATCCGACATTCGGAGCCCCCAATGATGCGCTGGTTACGGATGATGGCGCTAATGTACTTGTCTCGGTAACTGGAGAAACCACACCGTGCCCCGGAACGCCCACTCCGCCACCGACTACTTTCACCACGGGTGTCCAGGTTTTCAACACATCTGATTTCAGTAACCCGTGTGGCGGCCAACAAATTATTAATTTCCCATCGTCGCACCGTTTGAAGCCCGTAACACATATTGACGGTATGCAATTTTTTCCGGGTTCACCGCAAGTTAGCGTTGGCGCCGCAATTGAGAGGCGGGGCGCCGAATTTTTTCGTCTGGCTAGTTTGAGCGAACCATGCGGCGTGGACGGCGTTATCCAAGTCCCACAATACCCGATCCTGAACTGCGATAATTGCCCTAATTGCGCACCCGGTACTTTTGATGTGGCCGTCACACCTGATGGACACTATGCATTTCTTGCCAACGAATACGGGCAGCTGCCCAGTCCCACACCACCGACTGAAACGGGGGGAGGGACAATAGGCGTCATCAGGGTGGAACGCGACGATGCTGGTGGATTTACGCGTGGGACAAGGTCAATCGAGCATAACAACACCATCTATATACCGGGCGGCAACACCATCCCGGGAATAACGATGTCGCATGATGGCAGGTATCTTTATGTTGCGTGCGAAGGATCTATAGAGGGTACCAATCCAGACACCGGCCAACAGTATCGCGACCCGACTGAGGTGAGAAAGACCCGGAACGGTGTGGTCCTCTGCCCAGGCTGCCGGCAAGGTATTGGAAGCTGCGATAACGAATCAAATGGAGGGCACGAAGTGAACGGCCTGCTGGCAGTTATCGATGTTGACATGGCAACAAAAGGAATGGGTCAGGCTTCGATCATTACGATGATCGCCGCCGGGTGTAACCCAGTTCGAGCAGTCGAAACGGCAGACGGTCAATATCTTTTCGTAGCAGCGCGCGGTAGAAACAGGCAGTTCGGTCAAAGCGGCTATCAAGTGTTCGCTTTCGATGTGCCGACGTTGGTGTCGAATTCGCCAAACAACGCCTTCCTTGGATATAGTGAGAGCGGTGGCACAGCGCCTGTTGGCATGGCGTTATTTAACAATGACACCCTGCTAGCCGTGGCAAATTCCAACCGCTGGTATAACATGAGCGAGTGCATGGCGCATCCGGAGAATTGCACTGCCAGCGTGGCAATCTTGGACGTTAGCAGCCCCGGGGCACCGACCATCCAACAAATTATTCCGAATCCGAATAACCCAAATTCGCCTGACTTCCCACGCAACGTAACGGTCGGACCGGATGACTCTACACTGTATGTACCAAATTTTGGGTCACAAATGCTGGAAGTGATCACGACGAGTGTGAAGTAGGTTTGCCCGTAGACTTCGGACGTG
>JBQGEN010000150.1:0-5252 GCA_052039615.1 Sideroxyarcus sp.
CGGGATGCCGAGGCGGTTCGCCAGTTGCAGCGCACTGGGGCGGCTGGAATCCGGGATCGGGATCACCACGTCGATATCCACCCCGTCCCATTCGCGCTTGAGTTTGTCGGCGAGATATTCGCCCATGCTCAGGCGCGTCTCGTACACCGAGATGCCGTCGATCACCGAATCGGGACGCGCGAAATAGACGTATTCGAAGATGCAGGGATTGAGCTCGGCCTGTTCCGCGCACTGCTGACTGTGGAAGTTGCCGTCAAGGTCGATGAACAGCGCTTCGCCCGGTGCGATGTCGCGCATGAACTTGAAGCCCAGCGTGTCCAGCGCCACGCTCTCGGACGCCACCAGGTATTCCAACCCCTTTTCGGTCTGGTTGCTGCCCACCACCAGGGGGCGGATGCCGTGCGTGTCGCGGAACGCCAGCAGGCCGTAGCCCGCGATCATCGCCACGACCGCATAGGCACCACGGCAACGGCGATGCACCGCGGAGACTGCGGAGAAAATGGTCTTGGCATCGAGGCGATAGTGCGATGCCTTGGCCTGCAGCTCGTGCGCCAGCACGTTGAGCAGCACCTCCGAATCGGAGTTGGTGTTCACATGGCGCAGGTCTTCGAGGAACAATTCCTTCTGCAGTTGCGCGGTGTTGGTGAGGTTGCCGTTGTGCCCCAGCACCAGGCCGAACGGCGAGTTCACGTAGAACGGCTGTGCTTCGTTGTGATCGACGGCCGATCCGGCAGTCGGGTAACGCACATGGGCGATGCCCGCATTGCCCTGCAGGGCGCGCATGTTGCGGGTGCGGAACACGTCGCGCACCATGCCGTTGCCCTTGTGCAAATGGAAGGTGTTGCGCTCCAGCGTGGCGATGCCCGCAGCATCCTGCCCGCGATGCTGCAATACCTGCAAGCCGTCATACAGCAACTGGTTGACGGAGCTTTGCGCGACGACACCTAGAATCCCACACATATCTTTGTCTGCTTCTCAGTTAAAAGTTGATTCGATTATTTCCGTGCCGCATCTTCCGGCAAGTAGTCTTTGGCATACAGCGCCATTCCCAGCAGCGGTTTGCTCGACAGGGCATCGCGCCAGAACGGCTTCTGCGGCAACACGGTCAGGCCGCCCAGCCACACCAGTGCAATCACCACCAGCATCCCGCGCAACATGCCGAATATCGCGCCGAACTTGCCGTCCATCCCGCCCAGCCCGGCGAACTTCGCCAGCCGCGCCAGGAACCAGGCGAACAGTGCGCCCGCGATCAGCGTCACGATGAACAAGCCAGCGAACGCTGCCGCCGAGCGGATGTATTCCGCCCCCACCGCCTCCGGCACATAAGACACCATTCCGGAGGAAAAGGTGCGCGCCACGATGTAGGCCGCCACCCAGCCGATCAGCGAGAACAGCTCGTACATGAAACCGCGCCACCAACCCACCAGCGCCGACAGCACGATGATCGCCACGACTGCGTAATCGAAAGCCGTCACTTACGAACCTTATTCGAGGTTGATCACGTCGGAACGCATGCCTTGCGCCTCCAGTTTGCCCTTCACTTTCTCTGCCGCTTCCTGCGTCGGGTAGCTGCCCAGGCGCACGCGCACGACGCTGCCCGCCTTTTCGGTATATGCGTGATACCCCTGTTTGCTCAACTTCGCCTGCAGGCCCCTGGCGGTGTCCGCGTTGGCATATGCGCCGGCTTGGACCACCCAGCCCGACTTGGGCGCGGTCTGCGCTTTGGCGGCAGGCTTGCTTTCGACCTTGGGGCTGGCTTCTGCCTTGGGCTTGCTCACCGGCGCAGGCGCGGCAGGCATTACCGCCGGCGGAACTGCTGCTGCCGGAGCACTGGCTACAGCCACGGCAGACGCGGCGGCCGCATCGGCCGCAGCCATCCTGTCCAGTTCCGGCAGGTCGATCTTGGGCTGAAACTCGCCCGCATCGTCCTTGTCCGGGATCCGCAGCTCGATGTCGTTGCCCGCTGCCGGAGCGGGATCGCCGTCGAATACGACCGGCAGCAGGATCACCACGAACAAGACCAGAGCCACGGCCCCGATCAGACGGCGCCTTGTCTGGCGCCGCAAATTGAACTCTTCTTCCGTTGTCTGTTTTGCCATCGCGCCCTACCTGGAATATCAACTGCCGCGCAAACCGCGCGCCCGCATCACGTCCGCCACCGCATAGAATGATCCGAAGGCCACAATTCTATCATTTTCGCCCGCGCGGTTGCTGGCCTCATGCAGCGCCCCGCCAATGGAAGGGCAGGCATGCACCTCGCCCCGGACCTGCGCGTCTTGCAGCACCTGCACCAGTTCGTCCGCCGCCGCACCGCGCGGGGCCGCGATGCCTGCCACCAGCCACACATCGACCTGCGCATCGAGCGTCCGCGCCACCCCGGCCATATCTTTGTCCTTGAGCATGGCGAACACCGCAAAGGTCTTCGCGCGAGGCAGGCCCGCTAGGTTCTGCGCCAGCGAGCGCGCCGCATGCGGGTTGTGCGCCACGTCCAGGATCAACTGCGGCTTGCCCGGAACAAACTGGAAACGCCCCGCGAGTTGCACCTCGACCAGGCCGCGCCGCACCGCTTCCATGTTCACGGGCAACCTGTCCCTGAGCGCATCCAGCGCGGCCAGCGCCGCGCTGGCGTTGTTCAACTGGAACACGCCGCGCAAGGCAGGATATGGCAAGGCATTGCGTCCGTCCTGCCAGCCGAAATAATCCCACTGGGCCTGATGTGCGCGAAAACCGAACTCTTTGCCGATGCACCGGAGCTCGGCGCCGATGTCCTGTGCATGCTGGCGCAACGCATGCGGCACATCGCCGTCCGCACAAATCGCCACCCGGCCCCGGCGGAAGATGCCCGCTTTCTCGAACGCGATCTGCTCGCGCGTGTCGCCCAGATAGTCGGTGTGGTCGATATCCACGCTGGTCACCACCGCGCAATCGGCATCGAACACGTTCACCGCATCCAGCCTGCCGCCCAGCCCGACTTCCAGGACGGCGACATCCACCTTGTGTGAGATGAAGCACTGCATCGCAGCCAGCGTGCCGAACTCGAAGTAAGTAAGCGGGATATCCCCGCGCGCCTGCTCGATCGCCTCGAACGATGCACACAGTTCGGCATCGCTCGCCTGCTGCTTGGCGATGCGCACGCGCTCGTTGTAATCCAGCAGATGCGGCGAGGTGTAGCAACCGACTTTATATCCGGCGGCGTGGAGGATGGCTTCCAGCATCGCGCACACCGAGCCCTTGCCGTTGGTCCCGCCGACGATTATGACGGGAAAATCGGGCCGGAGAGCCAGTTTCCGTTTGACTTGCGCCACCCGCTCAAGACCAAGCGCGATGGTTTTTGGATGCAGGGATTCGAGGTAGGTTAGCCAGTCAGCTAAGGTGTTGGGCATCTTTTCCTTGGCTTCAACACAATCGGCAGGGAATCCCCGCCGACTGCCAGATATTACGCCGCTTCCAGCTTTGCTACCGCGTCCTGCTTGGTCAGCAAGGTGATCAGCGTGGCAAGCTGGTCGCGCATCTGGCGCCTATCCACGATCATGTCGATGGCGCCATGTTCCAGCAGGAACTCGGCACGCTGGAAGCCGTCCGGCAAGGTCTCGCGCACGGTCTGCTGAATCACGCGCGCGCCGGCGAAGCCGATCAACGCGCCGGGCTCGGCGATGACCACGTCACCGAGGAAGGCGAAGCTGGCGGAGACGCCGCCCATGGTCGGGTCGGTCAGCACGGAGATGAAGGGCAGCCGGGCTTCGCTCAGTTGGGTGAGCGCGGCACTGGTCTTGGCCATCTGCATCAGGGACAGCAGGCCTTCCTGCATGCGCGCGCCGCCGCTGGCGGCAAAGCAGACGAACGGGCACTGCTGCTCCAGCGCGACCTGCACGCCACGCACGAAGCGTTCGCCCGCCACCGAGCCCATCGAGCCTCCCATGAAGGTGAACTCGAACGCTGCCGCAACGACCGGCAGCGCGTGGATGCTGCCCTGCATCACCACGACGGAGTCATCCTCGCCGGTATTGCGTTTCGCCTCGTTCAGGCGGTCGCTGTACTTCTTCTGGTCCTTGAACTTCAACGTGTCGACCGGCAGCACCTCGGCGCCGATCTCGAAACGGCCTTCGCTGTCCAGCAGCCAGTCGAGGCGGGTACGCGCCGTGATGCGGTGATGGTGGCTGCATTTCGGGCAGACGCTATGGTTCTTCTCCAGATCGGCATGGTATAGAACTGCCTGGCAGGACGGGCATTTGTGCCACAGACCATCCGGGACGCTCTTCTTGGCGTCGGACTCTCCCCTGCGTTTGATCTTGGGCGGTAACAGTTTTTGGAACCAGCTCATCGTGCTCTCCTTTTTTATTTATCTATCGCCTGACGCAATTCTTTCACCAACCTTCCCACGTTGGCGACTACATTATTCTCGTTCGAATTCTCGACTTCCTGCACGATGCGGCTCCCCACTACCACACCGTCGCACAGCTTCGACACCGCGCTGGCCGTCGCAGCATCGCGGATGCCGAAGCCGACGCCGATGGGCAGCTTGATGTGCTTGCGCAGCTGCGGCAGCTTCTGTTCGATGGCGGACAGGTCGAGGTTGCCCGCGCCGGTCACGCCCTTGAGCGAGACGTAATACACATAGCCGCGCGCCAGCTTGGCGACCTGTTCGATACGTGATTCGTTGGTGGTCGGCGCCAGCAGGAAGATCGGCGCGATGTTGTGGCGCTGCAGGTGTTCGAACGCCTCATGGCTTTCTTCCGGCGGGAAATCCACGGTCAGCACGCCGTCCACGCCGACCTCGGCGCAGCGTTGCGCGAATGTTTCCCAGCCCATGGCCTCGATCGGGTTGCCGTAGCCCATCAGCACCACGGGGGTATCCTCATCCTGCTTGCGGAATTCCGCAACCATGCCCAACACACCGCGCAGCGACATGCCGTTCTTGAGCGCGCGCTCGGAAGCACGCTGGATGGTCGGGCCATCGGCCATCGGGTCGGAGAACGGCACGCCGAGTTCGAGCACGTCCGCACCCGCCGCGACCAGTGCATGCATCAGCGGCACAGTGAGTTGCTGCGACGGATCGCCGGCGGTGATGAACGGGATGAGCGCCTTGCGCTGTTGCTGCTTGAGCTTGTCGAATTTGGTCTGGATGCGGCTCATAGCGTGATCCCCTTGATGCGAGCCACCGTGTTCATATCCTTGTCGCCGCGGCCGGACAAGTTCACCAGCAGCACTTTGTCCTTGGCCATGGTCGGCGCGATCTTGATCGCATGCGCCAG
>JBQGEN010000151.1:0-2189 GCA_052039615.1 Sideroxyarcus sp.
TTGGCAACGAAGCCGAACGCGACCCCCAGCCCGAATCCGCACCAGACGACGAGCGAAGTTAAATTTGATGCATCCATGACTTGAATCTCCATAGGTAAGACTGTTGCTGCCGCAGCATTGCGTGTCATTTCAGGGCAAACACAACCAAGCCAAAAAAACCCCACCCGGCAGACTGCCGGGCAGGGCTGGTTTCGATACCTACATTTCCGGAATCAGGACGACATCTCGGTGAGGATGTTCTTGATCCAGCTTTGCGCATACACCGCTTCCAGTTCCGACAGGTCGGGCGAGACGCCGACCGAGCCCGGTACCGGTTCGATGACGTTCTTCTCCTTGTTCACCTGATAGACGCCGGTCACGCTGACCGCTTCCTTGGCCGACAGGAAGCTGTAGCAGGTGTTCACGCCAGACATCTCGGTGAGAGGCCTGCTGTTCATCTTGGCCACGATGTTGGTGGCGCAGACCTTGGCTTCCGAGTTGGCGGAGTAGCCCGACTTCGGCATGGCGCCCGCAACCGACGAATCGCCGATGACGTAGATGTCCTTCTTCAGGGTGGATTCGAAAGTCATCGGATTGACCGGGCACCACTTGCCGTCGGGACCGACCAGGCCGGCGACATGCGCGATGTGCCCTGCCTTCTGCGGCGGGATGATGTTGATGACATCGCCCTTGACCTCGTCAATGCCCTCGATCAGCACGGCCATATTCTTGTTGTCCACCTCGGTGACCTTCTTGGCGGGACGATAGTCGATGATACCCTCTTAGTGCTTCTTCCAGCCCTTCAGGAACAGGCCCTTCTTGGAGACGATGTCCGGGTTGGCATCCAGCACGATGATTTTGGAGCCGGGTTTGTGTTCCTTGAGGTACATGGCAATCATGCTGGTGCGCTCGTACGGCCCGGGCGGGCAGCGATACGGCGCCAGCGGGATCGACAGCACCACGGTGCCACCGGGTTTCATGGCCTCGAGCTGCTTGCGCAGCAGCACGGTCTGCGGACCGGCCTTCCAGGCGTGCGGCATGATTTCGGGGTCATAGCCCTTGATCTCGTCGGTGCGGAACTCGATGCCGGGCGAGACGACGAGGCTGTCGTAGTTGAACACGCCCTTGCTGGTCGTCACGCTGTGAGCCGCCGCATCGATGCCGGTGACCTCGGCCTGCACCACCTTGATGCCGTGGTTGGCCGCCAGCTTGTCGTGCTTGATGGTCAGCGAAGACATGTCGGCCAGGATGCCGCCGAGGTAGAGGTTGCTGAACGGGCCCGAAATGTAGTGATCGTTACGCTCGATCAGGGTCACTTCGATGGTTGCATCCATCATGCGGAGGTATTTGGCCGCGATGGTGCCGCCGTAACCGCCGCCGATCACCACCACCTTGCGGCCACCCGCGTACTTCGGTTGCGAGGCACAGCCTGCCAGGCCGAGTGTCGCGGCACCGGCGCCAGCACCGAGGAGCTTGAGGAAATTTCTGCGTTCCATAGTCATGTTGTCTTTCTCCCTGTTATTTCTGGCTGGCATAGAAATGCGCCACGGCTTCCCAGTCGGCGGCGGTCAGAGGCTTCACCTTCTCCGCCTTCTTCTCCGACATCTTGCGCTTGCCGCTCTGGAACTCGCCCATCTGGATCTGCAGGTACTTGAGCCACTGGCCGGCAACGACGGGGGTGTCCTCTTCGAACTCCTTGCCGTTCTCCAGGTGGCAACGCTTGCACGCTTCGTTGTAGACGGTCTTGCCCTTGGCGACCAGCGCAGGATCGACTGCCGTGCCCTGGCCTTGCGGCTTCTGCTTCGCAAAATAGTCCGCCATGATGTTGATCTGCTCGTCGCTGTAGCCCTTGGCCAGGCGCCCCATGACGGTTGCCTCGCGCTCGCCGCTCCGGAACTTCTTCATCGCGTCGACAAAAAAGGCCTTCGACTGTCCGGCCAGACTGGGCATGCTCGGTCCGGCGCTGGCACCGCTGGTGCCGTGACAACCGGCACATGCGTTCGACAGCATCTCCGCGCTGGGCGGTACCGCATATGCCGCAGCCGACATAACCAGGGCACCGAATGCCAAGGCCATCTCACTCCACTTTCTGCTCATTTTTCTACTCCTCTCTCTGTGAATAACACACCCCCAAAACGGGGGTGGCCGCTCCCACTGCCTTACTGCTTGTTATTGCCTGTTGCTGTATTGCCTTGTTGCCGTGCTGCTTT
>JBQGEN010000152.1:0-2154 GCA_052039615.1 Sideroxyarcus sp.
GAAGCGACGCCGGATGCGCGTCTCTCGGCGCGTCTCGAAGAGATGAGTCTGGAAGACGCTGAACGGTTGTTAATCAAGAAAGCGCTGGCCCGGTTCGAAGGCAATGCGAACCGCGCGGCCGAAGCGCTCGGCCTGAGCCGCAGCGCACTCTATCGGCGCCTCCAGAAGTATGGATTGGGATCCTAAGTCACAAAAGCAATATCATTACCCTCGTGACTAAGCCTCAAAAAGGGACATCGTTCTCCTCGCTTGAAGCGTCACTCGGACACGGCAGGCGGCTGAAATTCGAAAGACGCGTCACGCTGCTCGCGCTCGCGGCCGGATTTCCCGGCGTCGCGTTGTGTGGTTTTCTGCTCTGGTACAACGGCTACTCCGCGCAGGTGCAATGGACCATCGATCTGTTGCTGGTCCTGCTGTGGCTCGGCATCTCGTTCAACCTCAAGCAACGAATCATTCGCCCGTTGCAAACCCTTTCCAACATTCTCGCCGCGATTCGCGAAGGCGACTATTCGATTCGCGGCCGCCGCGCGGCGTCCGGCGATGCGCTCGGCGAAGTGATGCTCGAGGTGAACGACCTGGGCCAGACGTTACGCGAGCAACGACTCGGCGCAATGGAAGCGACGGCGTTGTTGCGCACCGTGATGGCGGAGATTGACGTCGCCGTCTTTGCGTTTGACGGCGAGCACCGGTTGCAACTCGTCAATCGCGCAGGCGAGAAGTTGTTAGCCCAACCCTCGGCCCGGCTGCTGGGTCGCACGAGCGAAGAGCTCGGGCTTTCGGAATGTTTGAACCGTCCCGTTGGCTCCGGCCCGAACACGATGCAGATGGTGTTTCCCGGTGGCTTCGGACGTTGGGATGTGAGACGTAGCACGTTTCGCGAAGGCGGCCAGCAACACCAGTTGCTGGTGCTCACTGACTTGAGTCAAACACTGCGTGAAGAAGAACGCACCGCGTGGCAACGATTGTTGCGCGTGTTGGGCCACGAGCTGAACAACTCGCTCGCGCCAATTAAATCGGTTGCGGGCAGTCTCGCGGACCTGATGCGGCGCGATCCGGAACCGGCAGACTGGCGCGAAGACATGCATCATGGGCTCGCGGTGATCTCGTCGCGGGCGGATTCGCTCGCGCGGTTTGTGGAGTCGTATTCAAAGCTCGCGCGGCTGCCGCCGCCGCGGCTCGAGCCGCTGAAGATTGGGACGCTGGTGTCGCGCGTGGCGAGTCTGGAAACACGTCTGCCGGTGAACGTCGTTTCCGGTCCGGACGTGATGGTGCGCGGCGACGACGTGCAGCTCGAGCAGTTGTTGATCAATCTCGTGCGCAATGCCGTTGATGCGTCGATGGAGACGCACGGCGCGGTGGAGGTTGGCTGGCAACAGAACAACGGGCAGGTTGAAGTGTGGATTCGCGATGAAGGGCCCGGGCTGGCGAGCACGGCGAACTTGTTTGTGCCCTTCTTTACGACGAAGGCGCAGGGGTCGGGGATCGGACTGGTGTTGTCGCGGCAAATTGCGGAAGCGCATGGTGGGACGTTGACGCTGGAGAACCGCCGGCAGTTTCGCGGTTGTGAGGCGCGGTTGCGGTTGCCGCTATGATTGGTGGATCCGTGATCGCAAATCCGTTAAATCCGTGTCCAACGAATCTCAGCTAAGAGCGGCGAGCGGAAAACCGGTAGATCGTAGTCGAGCGATACGTCGCGCCTTTGCGCAACGTCGTAGTCGGGAAACTCGGCTGGTTCGGTGAGTCAGGGTAGTGCTGAGTTTCCAGACAAAAGCCCGAACGGCGCGGATATGGCTTACCGGATTTTCCGGTGAGCGTGCCGTCGAGATAGTTACCGGTGTAAAGCTGTACGCCGGGCTCGGTGGTCCATACGTCCATCACACGTCCAGTCGTAGGTTCGTAAACACGAGCCGCCTGGCGCAACGTTCCGGCGCGGCCGTTGACGACAAATGTGTGGTCGTAGCCTTTGCCGAATTTTATCTGCTCGTCGGTCTCCTGGTTGATGCGCGCGCCAATCGTGTTTCGAGAGCGAAAGTCGAAAGGCGTGTTGGCAACGTTGCGCAGTTCACCGGTCGGGATCGCGTTTTCGTCCGTCGCGACGAAACGATCGGCTTTCAGTACCAGAACGTGCCCGAGAATGTCGCCGTTACCTTCGCC
>JBQGEN010000153.1:0-3342 GCA_052039615.1 Sideroxyarcus sp.
TGGCGAGGTTGAGCACGAACCAGCCGGAGAGCCTGTCGGTCTCCTCCTTCTTCACCAGCAGCTCTACGCCATACGCCTTGCCGCTGGCCGCGTTGATGTAGTTGAGCATGGGATCGCTGACGACCAGATTGCCGAACTTCTTGTAGTAGGCCTCTGTCTTCCAGTTCCAGTCCGCATCCACCTTTTGCGCGATGCCGAGCACGCTGTGGTCGGCGCGAATATGGCCCAGGTCGGGGTTGCCGAACTGGCGCACCACCTGCCCCCCGGTCGGCATCTGGTTGTGCCGTCCCCATCCCGCCGTGAGCAGCGTGTCCTTGCTCCATTCCCATTCCATGCCGACGCGCGGCTCGGTGTAGGAGCGGTGCAGATAGTTCTCGCCGCTGCGGCGCACGCCGCCGATCAGCGTCAGGCGTTCCAGCACGCGTTTGCGATCCTGCAGCGAAAGGGCCCAGGCGTTGCTGCTGAATTCGTCGCTCAGCTGTTTGCGCGTGGCGCTGGTCAGGTCGCAGTTGGGTTCGAACTGGGTGCAGGGTGCGTTCTTGTAGTCGGCATCGATCTTGACGTGAGCGTTGACGAACTCCGCCCCCAGCGACAACTCGTGACCGTCGCTGATATCCATGCGCGTCTGTTCGCGCAGTATCAGGTTCTCCTGCGTGAAGGTGAGCTCGCCCGCCGTGCCGATGCGGCTGCTCGACTTGTGGTGGGTATGCTCCAGCACCAGCTTGTTGAACGACGCATCCGACAAAACGGTATCGAGCACCACGCCCTGCGTCGAATTGCTGTCCGACAGCGAGGAGTCGCCGGCCAGCACCGGTTGCTGTTGCGCCGTCTCGGAACCCGGCGTGATGTTCAGTTCCAGCATGTCGGCTGCGCCATGCAAGTGCAGGGACAGCCGGTTGGCCTCGTTCACCTGCCACAGGTACTTGCCCTGATAGTCCCAGTAGTTGGGTATCTGCACGGTCACCCCGTCCTGCTCGATCTGTTTGATCAGCAAGTCGATGTAGCTGCGGCGCGCCGCGAAGTAGAACGACTGGTTCTCGCTCTGCGGCCCCTCCACCAGGAAGTCCGCTCCCATCAGGTTGACGTTGACCTTGCCGCCCAGTCTGTCCTTGCGCGGCTCGCGCAGGGCGACATCGATCACCGCGCCCGTGACATTGGCATAGTGCGGGCCGAACGCCGCGCTGTACAGGTTGAAATCATCGATCAGGTCGGCGTTGAACACGCTGATGGCGCCGTAGTGGAACAGCTTTCCGACGTACAGGTCATCCACGTAATAGGCGTTGTCGCCGGGCCCGGAGCCGCGCACCGCAGGCGCGCTGCTGCCGTTCACCGTGGCCACGCCGGGCAGGGTCTGCAACGCGCGCAACGGGTCGCCGCTGGAACCTGCGAGCCGGCGCAGCGTCTTGCCGCCGATCACGTTCTTGCTGACCTGCTCGGGGCTGCGTTCGGCCCGCACCACCACTTCCGACAGCGCCTGCCGCTGCGCGAGGTAGAAGGTGGGCGACGGCAGCGGTTCGCGCTCCGCCAGCCGGATGTCGAGGGTGGCCGTGATGCCAGGATCCGCAGCGGTCAACGTGTAGTCGCCCGCGGCCGGCAAGATTAGCTGAAAGCGTCCATGCGCATCGGAAACGGCAGCGAGCACAGCCTGGTCCTTCACCGCAACGGTCACCCCTTGCAGCGGCTTGCGCTTTCCTTTTTCCAGCACCGTGCCGGTGACCGTCCATTCCGCCGCCAGTGCTTGCAGAGTGGCCATCATCATCGCGGCAATCATCAATCGTCGTATCACGATAATCCTTCCCCGGGCGGCCCTCAAAGATCCGCCATTCTAACCGTACGGACCGAACTCGCCGCCAGCACGCTGCGACGAAACGCCGGAATCGCGGATCCGATTGGCTATAATCCACCAGTTGAAATCGGCAAGCATTCCGCCGCACATCGCTCAATATCGCCAGCAAAAGGAATCCAGAATGACCGCACCACTACTCATCGCCAAGAACGACAAACACGAACTCGTATTGCTGCCGCAGATGGCGAACCGCCACGGCCTCATCACCGGGGCCACCGGCACCGGCAAGACCGTCACGCTGCAGTCGCTGGCGGAATCGTTCAGCCGCATTGGCGTGCCGGTTTTTATGTCGGACATCAAGGGCGACCTCTCCGGCATCTCCAAGACCGGCGGCGGCAACGCCAAGGTGCAGGCGCGCGTCGAGCAACTGAAACTGGACGATTACTCGCATCGCGCTTTCCCGGTGACGTTCTGGGACGTGGAAGGCAAGCAGGGCCATCCGGTGCGCGCCACCGTGTCGGACATGGGGCCGCTGCTGCTCGGGCGCATGCTCAACCTCAACGACACGCAGCAGGGCGTGCTCACGCTGGTGTTCAAGATCGCCGACGACAACGGCATGCTGCTGCTCGACTTCAAGGACCTGCGCGCGATGGTGCAGCACGTGGGCGACAACGCGAAAGATTTCACCACCGAATACGGCAACGTCTCCGCCGCCAGCATCGGCGCGATCCAGCGCGGCCTGCTGGAACTCGAAAGCCAGGGCGCGGAACAATTCTTCGGCGAACCGATGCTCAACATCGACGACCTGATGCAGACCGACAAGGGCGCGGGCATGGTCAACATCCTCGCCGCCGACAAACTCATGCAATCGCCCAAGGTGTATTCGACGCTGCTGCTGTGGCTGCTGTCGGAGTTGTTCGAGAACCTGCCGGAGGCGGGCGACCTGGAGAAACCCAAGCTGGTGTTCTTCTTCGACGAGGCGCACCTGCTGTTCAACGACGCGCCAACTGCGCTGGTCGACAAGATCGAGCAGGTGGTGCGCCTGATCCGCTCCAAGGGCGTGGGCGTGTATTTCATCACGCAGAATCCCGCCGACGTGCCGGACAAGATACTCGGCCAGCTCGGCAACCGCGTGCAGCACGCACTGCGCGCCTTCTCCGCACGCGACCAGAAAGCCGTGCGCGCCGCCGCCGAGACCATGCGCGACAATCCCGAGCTGGACGAGCAGGCCGCGATCACCGAACTGGGCGTGGGCGAAGCGCTGGTGTCGCTGCTGAACGAAAGAGGCACGCCCGGCATCGTCGAGCGCGCGCTGATCGTGCCGCCGCAGGCGCACATCGGCCCGATCAGCGAAGCCGAACGCGCCGCCCTCATCCACTCGTCGCTGCTGGCCGGACATTACGAAAAGACGCTCGAACAGCTCGGCGAGGAGCCAGAGGAGGAAGGTGGCATAGAGCTTCGGGGTGCGCATCAGCCGGTCCGCGGCCAGGACGTTGATCACCCCGCGCCCTTCCGGGCTGGTCTGCAGCAGGTCCTCCAGGTCAAGGGCCGGCTCG
>JBQGEN010000154.1:0-6749 GCA_052039615.1 Sideroxyarcus sp.
AGCGCAGCGGCACCGCCACCGGTGCGCCCGGCCGGGCGCGGGCAGAATAACTGGCAATGGCGGTCGAGCCGCGTGCGTTGCGCAGATAATCCAGGAATATCCTGCCGTGGCGTTTCGACAGCGCCATGCTGGCGGTGAGCAGGCGCGGCTCGTCGCGCGCATGCTGTTCCGAAACCGCCTTGGCAAATTCCTTGACCGTGTGCCAGTCCGCACTCGGCCGCAGCGGCACCACCAGGTGCAGCCCCTTGCCGCCGGTGGTGCGGACGAACGCCGTCAGATGCAGTTGCTGCAGCCGTTCACGCAACTCACGCGCGGTGCGCAGCACCTCCTGCCACGCCACGTCAGGCGCGGGATCGAGGTCGAATACCAGCAGGTCGGGGTGTTCGATGTCTTCCACTTGGCAGCTCCAGGGGTGGAACTCCAGCGTCCCGTGCTGCACCAGCGCCACGATGTCGGCCAGCGAGCGCACGTAGACATAGTCGCGCACCGACTTTCCCTCCCGGATCGCGACGCGCGGAACCGAACTGGCCTGGGTCTTTCCCATGTGCTTCTGGTAGAAGCAGGCCTCGCGGCCCTCGGGTCCGCGCAGCAGCACCAGCGGGCGATGCGCGAGCCACGGCAGCACCCATTCGTGGATGGATTCGTAATAGCGGGCCAGCGCCAATTTGGTTACGCCCTGTTCCGGATAGAGGATGCGCTCGGGGTGGGTGAGCTCGGTGCCGGCCACTTGCACCGCGCCCGGGGTCGGGTGCCGCATCGGCGGAGTGGCGGCAGCCGGCGCGGGCTCTTCCAGATTACCGGTCGATTCGACCTGCCCGGGCTCCATGTCTTCGCGCAGGCCGATGAAAGTGGGCTGGCGCAGCAGGCCGTCGCGGGTGCGTTCGAGGTACTCGACTGCGACCACCAGTTGGGGCTGCACCCAGTGCACGCCGCGCGAACCCGGCAGCGATGACGATGCGACAAAGGGCGAGTGTTCGATCTCCTGTTTCTGCAGCAGCGCGTGCAACTGTTCGAGCTGGCGGCTGGAAAAGCCCGTGCCCAGCCGCCCCGCATATTCCAACTGCCCGTCACGGAAAGAGCCGAGCAGCAGCGCGCCGAAGCCGCTGCGCGCACCGGCGGGCGGCGTGTAGCCGCCGACCACGAACTCGGCGTGCTGCTGCGAGCATTTCACCTTGAGCCACAGCTGGCCGCGCCCGCTGCGATAGGGCGCATCGGCGCGCTTGCACATGATGCCCTCAAGCCCGAAGCTGCAGGCCTGCTCGAAGAACTCGGGCCCTTGTCCCTGCACATGGTCCGAATAGCGCACCACGCCGCCGGACTCGTAGCCTGCCGCTTGCAACAACTGCAGCAGCGCCTGCTTGCGCTCGATCAGCGGCGTTGCAGAAAGGTCGTGTCCATCCAGATACACCAGATCGAAGGCCTGATAGGTGAGCGGCGCGGTCTGCTTGCGGCTCAGCGCCTCTTGCAATTCGCGGAAGCTGCTGGCGCCGCCCGCGTTGAGCGCCACCAGCTCGCCGTCGAGGATCGCCTGCTGCACCGGCAACGCCGCAAGCTGTTTTGCCTGGGTGCGCAGCCGTGCTGTCCAGTCGAGTCCGTTGCGCGTCATCAGGCGTGCCTTGCCGTGCTCGATGTGCGCCACGATGCGATAGCCGTCGAACTTGATCTCGTGCAGCCAGGTTTGGCCGGCCGGCGCGCGTTCGCGGGGAGTGGCAAGCTGCGGGGGCAGGGTGACAGGCGGCGCTGCCGGGCTCGCGCCGGGAATCTGTTTTGCGATGGGTGGCGCGGGTCGATGCGGGGAAAGTCGGACTTCGTGCGGATCGCGCTCCGCCGCGATCTCTTCCATGCTGCGGCCGCTTACCACGCTCAGGTCATCGGGGTGCAGGGTGTGCTTCGGGTGGTCGGTGCGCTTGATCAACAGCCACTGCTTGTTCTTCCCGTGCACGTCCCAGTCGCGCATGCGCACCAGGGTCCAAGCGCCTTGGAGCTTCGTGCCGGTGAGGATGAAGTCGATCTGCTTGTCGTCGTTGCGGCCGTCCTGTTGCCACTGGCCCACATCCCAGAGCATCACCGTGCCGCCGCCGTATTCGCCCTTGGGGATGGTGCCCTCGAAACTGGCGTATGCAAGCGGGTGATCCTCCACCTCGATGGCGAGGCGCTTGTCGCCGGTCTCTAGCGCCGGTCCCTTGGGTAGCGCCCAACTGCGCAGTACTCCGTCCTGCTCCATGCGCAGATCGAAATGCAGCCGGCGCGCGGCATGCTTGTGCATGACATAGAGATGAGCCTGTACCGCCGGAGCCGCGCCCGGAGGCTCCCGCGTGCGGTGGAAATCGCGCTTGCGCTGGTATTCATTGATCGAGGGAGTAGCCATGGATTCGTCCCCGCTTTCAGGGCAGTAGACAACATGGATTGGAGCGAGTTTAGTCCATCATGTCAGGATAGGTTTTATTCGTGGCTACGGCGGGAACCGGGCAACGCCAAAAGCACGCATTCATTCCGTCACATACAGCCAGGCTTTCTGGAACCAGTTCAGCGAATCCCACCAGGCCTTGGCGCCTTCAAGCGCTTTTTCGCCTGCTTCCGACAGGGTGAAACTCCGCGTATAGCCGTTCCCGTCACTGTCGATGGGGCTGACCCAGCCGAAGCGCAGCAACAGATCGCCTATCATCTCGGGGCAGAGCGTACCCGGCACGAACAGCGGCTCGACCTCGCCGCTCAGCCAGTTGCGATCCTGGACGAAGTACCCACCCAGCATCTGCTGTGCGGCACTCTCGATGTGGTCGATTCGAAGCCGGTAGACCAGCAGATCGCCGTGATGAGCGTGGCTGAGCGCTTTCATCAGCTGCACGCGTATCCCGGCAAGCTCGCGTGAAGTACCCTCGTTTGCGGAGGCGGGCCGGGAATCCCCCGTGCAATCGTTCATGGCGTATGACATGGCAACTCCAATCATGTCGTTGACTCTGATCGTCGAGGCCCGTGGGACCGCTTCATCGCCCCGGCATCCGTACTGCAACACCTGTATCGTTTCCACTCCTTCTGCGGCACCTGCAGAGTTCGTGGTCATCGTAGCGCGGGGTGGCTTCCGGATATATGGAGTGAACTAAGTATTTGTGGGTTAGCGGGTCAACGGCGTGAGCCGGTTCATCCGCTTCCGGTTTGGCGCTATCATCCGGACACTTGAAGTCGGGATGGATCGCCCCGGACCTTGGCCCGGTCACCTCGACAACTGACAACACTACAGCCAGGAGGCTCGCCATGAAGAAGCTCTCTGCATTTCTGATGTCGTCGCTGTTCTGCCTGCTCTCGTTCAACCTCCACGCCGCGGAGAAAGACGCCCCCGACTGCAAGGACCATCCGCTCCTGCCCAGAATGGCGGGTTTTTACATCCTGGGCTGCACCGAAGGTGACGCCAACTTCGACATGGAGGCCGCGCCGGGCAAGCCCGCCGAAACCACCCACGTCGAAGGCAGATCCACGGCGATACTCTACAGTGCGCAGCCCGAGCTCAAGGCCAAGCCCAACCGGCAACAGATACTCGGCGACTTCGAGAAAGGCATCCGGCAATACGGCGGGACGCTCGTCGGCATGGTCAACACCACGCCGGTCTACAAACTGGTCGATGGCGGCAGGGAGGTCTGGGTGATCGTCATGGCCGATGAAGTCGGCGGCGGGCACGCCTACCGCATCATCGAGAAGGGAGACCTCGTCTTGGCTAAGAAGGACGAGTCGCAGCGCGACGACCTCAACTGCAAGAGATACGCATCCCCGCTACTCACCCTCATCCCCGGCTACCTGATCTGCGGCTGCGGTGAAAGCGAGTCCAGGACCCGCGATGTCAAGATCGCAAAGGGCAAGAACCAGGAAACCATCCATATCAAGGGCGCGATGACGCAAGTGAGCTATTGCCCGCAGGACGAGAACGCCGCAAAGAACAATCCCAATATCCGCCGCAGCCTGGAGAACGACATCAAGAAGCAGGGCGGCACCTTCCTCGGCAAAACAGTGAAAGCGCCCGGCATCGACGTCTACAAACTGAACAAAGGCGGCAAGGAAATCTGGATCGAAGTGTGGACCGAAGAGAGCGGCAATTACAACTACGTCGTTACCCAGTAGATTTTCTGAGTTCGTCGAAGTGCCGAACAAATTCCCCCTCTCCCCATGGGGAGAGCGTTGGGGAGAGGGGGGCCTGAACCATCTCTCATCCCCGGTTATTTCGCCACCGATTTAGCGCTATCATCCAGCCTATTCAATTCGGTAGCTCTTCCCATGTCCACGCGCAAATCCATCAATATCCCCGTCGTCGCTGCCACCGCGCAGCAAGACCCCATGGCCGACAGCAACTGTTCCGGCAACGAGCTGGTCGCGCTGATGGTGCTGGGCGACAGCATGCAGCCGGAATTCGTCGAGGGCGAGATACTGGTCATCGAGATGGGCCGGCCGGCAACGGACGGCGCGTACGTGATCGCCGAGGTGGCGAAGGAGGATTTCATCTTCCGCCAGCTCCAGCGCGATGAAAAAGGCGGCTGGCTGCTGCACGCGCTCAATCCGGCCTATCCTGATACGGCGATCTCAAGCCTCGATGGCATCAAGGGCGTGGTCACCCACAAGCGGCATCCGCGTTCGCGCAAATCGGTCAAATTCTACGTGCCGCAAGCGGCGCACTGAGAGCGCGAGTACTCAAATCACAGCACGGAATCGTCAACGATGAAGAAGCTCCCATTCATTATCAATCTGGCTATCGTGCTCGGCATCGGCATTGAACTGGTGTTGATCCTGCTCGGCAAGCTCAGTGCCGATCAATTGCTGATATCGAGCGGACTATCGGGCCTGCTGATCGTGGTCTCGATCAAGCTGCTGAAAGATGCGCTGGAAAAACTCTTCGGCCTGACCGAAACCCAGAAAGAGGTGGTCAAGAACGAGATCAACGTCATGGACGAGATCGATGCGCACATCGCGTGGAAAGTCGGCCTGCAGAACTATCTGGATGGCAAATCGAAAGGTGAGTTCAGCCTCGACCAGATCATGAGCCATGACCAATGCCACCTGGGCAAATGGCTGGACGGCCCGGCACTAAGCTATTTTGGCGTAAACAACAAAGGCATCCAGGCGCTGACCGAACAACATTCCCGCCTCCATACGGCGGCAGGCTTCGTGGTGAAGAACATCCAGGAAAACAAGCCGGCTGCCGCGAAGAAGATCATGGACGGGGAAGTGCGGAAAGCCTTCCATGAGCTCATGACGACGTTGAATGTATTGAATTCCGTGCTTAACAAGAAATGACCGGAAGCGGAACGGATTCCCGGTCACGAACCCTGTACTGAGGCAGGCAGACGAGGGCGCACATTGCGTTGCGGAAAAGCAGTATCAGAATTCTCCATTTCCTGAGCTTGGCGAAGGGGCGGGCGTAAGTTCAAAGGGTTCTGGGGGGCTCGGTTTCTTTTATTTCCTCTGCCAAAACCATTGCGATGCTGAGCTAACCACTTTTGCGCTATCAACATCCGGTGTGTAGAACCTGTATATGCTCCCACCCACAATAAGCTGCCGCCCGAAAGGACAATACGTCGCCCAATCGGTGACGCGCATGCGGCCATTGAGATCGAATCTTGCACGCACACTCCAGAAGTAGCGGGTATCCGGCTCCAGTCGCATCGGGATCCTGTGCGATGTCTCAGTCAGCCCCTCGATATGGTAGAACACATCCGGCGTTTCGCCGTTGCCACCTGTGCCCACGACCAACTCATATCTGACATTCTTCACCCGCTTCATGTCCTGCGGCGCCATGCTGATGTCGGACTCACGCGGGAAGCCCTGCCAGGAAAGCAAAGGCGAAAGGTCATCCGCCAAATTATCCTTGGGCCCCAGCGCGCCAAGCCCACAACCCGACTCCCCCCTCCCGACGCGGTCGGCAAAGGGATAGAGCAGGAAGATCCTGTCGCTGATATCGCGCCCCAGAGATGCATAGCCCTTCTTCAAACCATCCATCAGTTTGTTGCCGCCGCTCGCTGCCCACTCTGAATACTGGTAGCGCTTGCCGTGATAAGAATAATCCTCGGCGAATACCTTGGAGTTGTCCCTGGTTTTGAGCAGCCGCACACGCGCCTGCATATCCAGTGGCAGACGCGGGTCGAGGTTTACCCTGCCTTTGTAGTCAGCACCGGGCTCAAGGAACACCTGGTGCAGCGTCACCTCAAGCACGGTATCGATTCCCTTTGCAGAAAGCTCCCGATAGTCCGGCTCACCTTCCGCGTCCACAGCCACCACCGGTGGCGCGATCTTGAGCTTGACCCCATCTGATTGCGCCGCTGCCATGATCGCGTCGCGTAGCACATCCTGCATAATATTCGTGTCCAGCATTGGCGCCACAGCCGCTTCCGAAGACTGGGCTGATTCAGATTTGCGCATAGCAGACGACTCAGCGATAGGGGCCTCAACGAGGCCGCAGAACACCAGCTGAACCAGAATACAAGTGCCGACATCTCCTCCGTTGCACCCAACCCCTCCGCAACTCACAGGGGCATTGCCGCGCGCTAGCTTCTTGTTACGTGCAATGTGCACGAACCTGAGCTCCGGCAAATTAACCTGCACCGCTACCGCCACCCGCCCCAGGGACGACTGGAACTGAGTCGCAGGCACTTCCGGTATCACTACGGCCTCCGGTTCGACGGAGTGTCTGGCACAGCCAGACACTAATGCAATAACGATGGCAAGCAATAAAGCTGTTATGCGTTGAGAACATTTTCCGGAAACGTGTA
>JBQGEN010000155.1:0-1522 GCA_052039615.1 Sideroxyarcus sp.
TACAACGAGGATGACCCCTCCAAGGCGCAGGCGCAGACCGAGGCCATGCTGCAGAAGACGCCGGATCTGGCGGGCATCTTCGGCACGAATGTGTTCAGCGCCCAGGGTGCGGGCACGGTGGTAGCCAACCAGGGCTTGAGCGGCAAGGTGAAAGTGGTTGCCTTTGACGCCACCGAAACGGCGATCGAGATGCTCAAGGCTACTACGGTCGACATGGTCATCGCTCAGAAACCCTCTGATATGGGCTACCTGGCGGTTGAGATGGCCGTCGCCTACCTGGACGGGGCCACGAGCGTCCCGAAGCACATCCCCACCGGATACGCGGTCATTACCCGCGATAACATGGATGACCCGGCGATCTCGCAGTTCTTCTACGCTCCCTTCGATGGCAATGTGGAGCGCAAGACCGCCGGTAAGAAGATCGGTTTTCTGGCCGGCGTAAATGATCCCTTCTATCTGACCATGCAGCGCGGCGCGGAAGCCGCGGCTGAGCGCTTCGGCGCTGAACTGGTGGTGCAGATCCCACCGACCTGGAACACCACCGAGCAGACGCCCATGCTGGACGCCATGGTCGCTCGCGGCGACCTGGACTTCCTGTTCCTGGCTCCGGTGGACGCGGAAGCCATGATCGCCCCAGTGCAGAAGGCCTATGACTCGGGGCTGCCGCTGCTGACGGTGGACACCTTCATCGGCGACGGCGACTACGTCAACGGGCCGGTGACCTTCCCGCTGTCGTTCATCGCTTCCGACAACCACGAGGGTGGGGTGATCGCCTGCGAAGCGCTGGTGGAGGCCATCGGCGGGTCGGGCAAGATCTACATCCAGAACGTGAAGCCCGGCATCAGCAGCACCGATGCGCGCGAAGCGGGCTGCAAGGATGCGATCGCCAACCATCCTGAGGTGACCCTGGTGGGGGTGGACTACAACGACGACGACCCCTCCAAGGCGCAGGCTCAAACCGAGGCGATGCTGCAGAAGACGCCGGATCTGGCGGGCATCTTCGGCACGAACGTGTTCAGCGCCCAGGGTGCGGGCACGGTGGTAGCCAACCAGGGACTGAGCGGCAAGGTGAAGGTGGTCGCCTTTGACGCCACCGAGACTGCCATCGAGATGCTCAAGGCTACAACGGTTGACATGGTCATCGCCCAAAAGCCCTCCGACATGGGCTACCTGGCGGTTGAGATGGCCGTCGCCTATCTGGATGGGGCTACGAGCGTCCCGAAGCACATCCCTACCGGATATGCGGTCATTACCCGCGATAACATGGATGACCCGGCGATCTCGCAGTTCTTCTACGCTCCCTTCGATGGCAATGTGGAGCGCAAGACCGCCGGTATGAAGGTCGGCTTTCTGGCCGGCACGAATGACCCCTTTTATCTGACCATGCAGCGCGGCGCACAGGCAGCTGCGGATCGCTTTGGTGCAGAGCTGGTGGTACAGATCCCGCCGACCTGGAATACCACCGAACAGACGCCCATGCTGGATGCCATGGTCGCCCGCGGCGACCTGGACTTCCTCTTCC
>JBQGEN010000156.1:0-1533 GCA_052039615.1 Sideroxyarcus sp.
GCGATGATCTTGACGGCGTGACCATCGTTTCAGCGACTCCCTACCACGCCGAACAGACGATAGCTGCTTTAAAGCACGGAAAGCACATATTCTGTGAAAAACCTCTCGGGGTTAATGTCAGCGAAGCTACCGATATGACGCGCGCGGCGGAACAGAGTGGAAAGGTCCACCAGGTTGCATTCATTTTTCGCTACGGACACGCCCTACAAGAGTTGAGGCGACGTGTTCGTGCGGGCGACATCGGTAAACCATTTTATGCTCGGATTCAATACGATTCCTGGAATGGTTTGCCCCCGGGGCGTAGGAGGGGGAGACCCGAAACCGCCTCGACAGAATGCGGTTTGCTGTTTGACTTGGGCTCTCACCTGTTTGATATCGTTCGGTTCGTTCTTGGACCCATCGATTCCGTTGCCGGATTCGTTCACACGATGCGTCGTCCCTACACCGGAACAGACCCAGTAAACGAAATGCCTGCGGAAACAGCCGAAGTTGTCGCCGCCTGGTTCACACAACCGGATGGAGTGCGCGGCCAATGGTTTCTCGGCGGCCTCACTCCGCCGTTTGCGGAATACGGATACCTTGAAGTAATCGGCTTCGAAGGCGCACTAAAGGCGTCGTTGAGCCGGGGGGCAATTGAAATTTTGAAGGTTTCAAGGCCGGCTAAGCCCGCTTGGGAAGAGCTGCCGCTGCCCGCAGAGGCAAAAGCCGGCAAACCGCATTGCCTGACAAACATGATGCATAGTTTCGTGCAGGCATGTTTGCTCGGTTCCCTCGACGGAGACATTGACGCCTCGTTCCGCGACGGCCTCGCATCTCAAAAATGTATGGCGGAAGTCCTCAAATCTGCACAAAGCTTCGGTTCGATTCCTGCAACGATTTGATCTAAAAACGCCACCTGGAAAACGGGTGGCGTACAAATCCTGTTAAATATTGTTGCGGCCGATCAAACGAACAATACGGATCAATTTCGGCGACCTCCAAGCTTCGCTGACATCGGCTACTCTTAGTTCTAAACGCCGGAGTTTGTTAACTCCGCGTAACCCCATACCGTTAACGCATTGCAGTTCGCCCGGCTCAGCCGTTCTCCACCATTTTTTAGCAATTTTGCTGAATGCTGGCGCTCGTTTCGAAGGAAGTTGAGGGAAAGATGAAGATAGACTTCACCGATTTGCCGTTGGTATTTCGCCGACCGCTCGTCATTGCGATCCATGTAATACTGATTGCTATGGCGAACTACTGTGCTTTTTGGCTGCGGTTTGACGGCACCATACCTCCGGATCAGCGGGCCTTATGGTCGCAAATGATTTATTGGCTGGTGTTGATCCGAATCCTCACTTTTATTCCGTTTCGCCTCTACGAAGGACTCTGGCGCTACACAGGCCTCTGGGACCTGCGCAACATTATCGCTGGAGTGCTCACCAGCAGTTTGATTTTTTTCTTCGTCGTGCATTGGGGATTTAGTTCCACGAATTACCCCCGCTCGGTGTTCATAATCGATTCGGTTTTGTTGATTTTATTTGTGGGTGGAGTCCG
>JBQGEN010000157.1:0-12844 GCA_052039615.1 Sideroxyarcus sp.
CGTGACCGGCATGGACTGCCATATCGGCTCGCAGCTCACCGAGACCAGTCCGTTCATCGCAGCGGCGGAAAAAGTGCTGGCGCTGGTGGACCAGCTGGCCGCTGCGGGCATCGTACTGGAGCATCTCGACCTGGGCGGCGGCCTCGGCATCCGCTACGACGACGAGACGCCGCCTTCCATCGCCGAGTACGCGCAAGCGGTGCTGGGCGCGCTGCAAGGGCGGTCCGAGAAGGTCATCGTCGAGCCGGGCCGGGTACTGGTCGGCAACGCCGGGGTGCTGCTGACGCGCATCGAATATCTCAAGCATGGCGAGGAGAAGAACTTCGCCATCGTCGACGCGGCGATGAACGACCTCATGCGTCCGGCGCTTTATGACGCCTACCACGCCATTCTGCCGGTGCAGCGCGGGCCCTCTCCCCAACCCTCCCCCGCAAGCGGGGGAGGGGGCGAACGTGAAAGGCAATCTTTGATCTATGAAGTGGTCGGGCCGATCTGCGAGACCGGCGATTTCATCGGCCATGCCCGCGAGATGGCCGTGGATCAAGGCGATGCGCTGGCCGTGATGTCGGCGGGCGCGTACGGGATGAGCATGAGTTCCAACTACAACACGCGTCCGCGCGCTGCCGAAGTGATGGTGGACGGCGACGTCGCGCACCTGATCCGGGAGCGCGAAACCGTGCGCCAGCTCTACGCTGCGGAGAAAATCATCGCGTGAATTCTTTTCGCGCGAAACGCATAAAAGTGTTGCGCATTTTTTTTAATCGCGCATAGAATGCCGTCACCGTGCGTGTTGGGAGATTTCAGGCTGTAGAAAGACGCACCGGAAGTGCAGTTGGTGCACGCAATGATGCAAGTGGTTAGCCCATCAATTTTTATAAGGAATGAAAATGGCTGCAACATCCAAAGCAAAAAGCACCACTACCAAGAAGGCTGCAGCAAAGAAACCCGCCGCGAAGAAAGTCGTTGCAGCCAAGAAGCCTGCCACAAAGAAACCCGCAGCAGCTAAAAAGCCAGCTGCCAAAAAAGTAGCCGCCAAGAAACCGGCAGCGAAGAAAGTCGCAGCGAAGAAGCCGGCCGCCAAGAAGGTAGCCGCCAAGAAACCGGCAGCGAAAAAAGTCGTAGCGAAGAAGCCAGTTGCCAAGAAAGTAGCCGCCAAGAAGCCGGCAGCGAAAAAAGTCGCAGCGAAGAAGCCGGCTGTCAGGAAGGTAGCCGCCAAGAAACCGGCAGCGAAAACAGTCGCAGCGAAGAAGCCAGTTGCCAAGAAAGTAGCCGCCAAGAAACCGGCAGCGAAAACAGTCGCAACGAAGAAGCCTGCCGCCAAGAAACCGGCAGCGAAAAAGCCGGCCAAAAAAGCGGTAGCGAAAGCTGCAGCTCCTGTGGCAGGCAAAGGCATCCTCGGCGCCTGAGCTTCGTAGATTGGGGCGGGCGCCGGGCTAGTCGCGTTGCGCCCTTTCTGCGAACTCCGTCTGGTGCGGAGTGAGGTGAATTTTCATCCAGTGTTTGTTGAGTCTCTTCAGCGAACCGTCCCCGCTTTTCCCCTATAATCACCCGCGTCGAACGTGGGTGTGCTCCGTGCCGCGTTCTCCCGTTTGCTTCGTCCATTCCATGGTGAGCGCATGATCAAGAAGAACCTCAAGCTGTGCTGTCTGCTGACACTGCTGTTGCTGACTGCCTGCGGCAAAAATACCGAAGTGAAGAAGGCGGAGATTCCCGCAGTCCCGGTGACGGTGGCGCAGAGCGAGTCGCGCAAGATGGAGTTGCTGGAAGAGTCGGTCGGCGTGCTGGAGAGTTTGGCCGATCCCATCGTGTCCGCCGAAGTGGCGGGCCGCGTGGCGGAAGTGCGCGCGGTGGCCGGCAGTCAAGTGAAGGCCGGGCAGGTGCTGGCGGTGCTCGACGGGCGCGATACGAACCTGTCGCGCCAGGCGGCGCAGGCCGAGGCAGGGCGCGTGGAAAACCTGAGCGCCAACCAGTCGCGCAACCTGGAACGGCTGAAACAGTTGCGCGAGCAGAACTTCATTTCGCAGGCGGCGCTGGACGACGCCATCGCCCAGAACGCCGCCACCCAGAACCAGCTTTCCGGTGCGCGCGCCCAGTTGGGATTGGCCGAGCGCAACGTCGGCAAGACCCATGTCGTCGCGCCGGTGGACGGGCGCGTGGAAAGGCAGATCGCCGTTCCCGGGCAATACGTGAAGGTGGGCGACCCGATGTTCCAGGTGGTGGCGCTAAAGAAACTGCGCGCGCGCCTGCCTTTCCCGGAGACCATGTCCGGCCAGGTGCGGCGCGGCATGACGGTGCAGATCAGCGCGGCGGGAGACGACGCGGTGTTGCGCGCCAGGATCGACGAGATCCGCCCGATGGCGGCTGCCAGCAACCGCGCCTTCGATGCCTACGCGATCTTCGACAACCCGGGCAACTGGCGCCCGGGCGCGACGGTGACCGCGTCGGTGGTGCTGGAGGAGCGCGCGGATGTCGTGACCGTGCCGGAGCAGAGTGTGGTGCTGCGCCCGGCCGGCGAGGTAGTGTACGTGGTCGAGGCGGGCAAGGTGCGCCAGCGTGTGGTGCACGTCGGCATCAACCAGGACGGGCGGGTCGAGATCACCTCCGGCTTGCAGGCTGGGGAGACGGTAGTGGTGGATGGCGCGGGCTTCCTTACGGACGGCGCCGCGGTGGCGGTGGCATCCGCACAAGCGTCCGCCGCCGTGCAGTGACCGTTCCAGTCGCCACGACATGACATCCGCATGAACCTGCCCGAGTTATCGATCAAGCGCCACGTCCTCGCCGTCATGCTGAGCGGCGCGCTGATGCTGTTCGGCCTGATATCGTACCAGCGCGTCGGCGTCGACCAGTTCCCCAAGGTCGACTTCCCCATCATCACGGTGACCACCACCCTGCGCGGCGCCAATCCCGAGAACGTGGACATGAGCGTTACCAACGTGATCGAGAGCGCCATCAACAGCGTGCCCGGCATCGAGCACGTGCAGTCCAGTTCCTCACCCGGCGTTTCCGTGGTGGTCATCACGTTCGACCTGGAAAAGAACGTCGACGTCGCGTTCAACGAGGTGCAGGCCAAGATCAGCCAGGTGCTGCGGCGCCTGCCCACCGACGCCGACGCGCCGGTAGTGGCGAAGCTGGACACCGGCGCCAACGCCGTGTTTTGGGTCATGCTGCAGGGCGACCGCACGGTGCAGCAGCTCAACCAGTATGCGGCCAACGTCGTCAAGAAGAAGCTGGAGAGCATCAACGGGGTGGGCGAGGTGCGAGTGGGCGGCCGGCGCGACCGCACCATCCGCATCCATGCCGACCCGGTGCGCATGGCCACGCTCGGGGTCACCGCGCAGGATGTGATGGCCGCGTTCGGCCGCGAACACCTGCAGATGCCCGGCGGCTTCCTGGTCGGCAACTTCAACGAGTTTCTGCTGCGCCTCGACCTCGAATTCCACAGCCTGAAAGAGCTCAAGCGCATGATCGTCAGCTATCGCGACGGCGCCCCGATCCGCATGCAGGACATCGCCCGTATCGAGGATGGTCTCTCCGACTATCGGCAGTTGGTGCGCTTCAATGGCGAGCCGGGTGTGGGCATCGGCATCGTCAAGGTGTCCGGCTCCAACACGGTCGAGGTGATCGACGCGGTCAAACAGCGCCTGCAGAACGACATCATCCCCAATCTGCCGCCGGGCATGACGCTGAAGACCGCCTCCGACGACTCCACCTTCATCATCGAGATGGTCGATTCGCTGCGCGAGCACCTGCTCGAAGGCACACTGCTGGCGGCGCTCGTGGTGTGGCTGTTCCTGCGCAGCATGCGCTCCACGCTCATCATCGCCATGTCCATCCCGGCCTCGCTGCTGGGCGCGATCGCGGTGCTGTACTTCCTCGGCTATACGCTGAACTCGATGACGCTGCTCGGCCTGCTGCTGCTGGTGGGCGTGGTGGTGGACGATTCCATCGTGGTGCTGGAGAACATCTTCCGCCACCGCGAGGAGATCGATCCGGACCGGGTCAACGCCGCCGTCAACGGCAGCAACGAAGTGGTGTTCGCCGTGATCGCCGCCTCGCTGGCGCTGGTGTCCATCTTCGCGCCGGTCATATTCATGAGCGGCATCATCGGCATGTTCTTCAAATCGTTCGCGGTGGTGGTGACGGTGGGCGTGCTGGTGTCGCTGTTCGTCTCGCTCACGCTCACGCCCATGCTGTGCTCGCGCTTCCTGACCGTGGAAAAGAAGCACGGCAGGCTCTATCGCCTGCTGGACGGCGCGTTCCGCCGGCTGGACGAGTCCTATCGCGGCGCCCTGGAATGGGTGTTGCGCCACCGCTGGCAGGTGGTGGGCATGACGGTACTGATCGTGCTCTCCAGCGGCTTCTTCTTCGCCAAGGTGGGCAAGGCGTTCATGCCGGACGAGGACCAGAGCGGCTTCCGCGTGAATGCCAGGGTGCCGCTGGGTTCCTCCATCGAATACACCCGCGGCAAGTTGGTGCAGGTCGAGCAAGTGCTGGCGCGGCACAAGGAGATCACCGGCATGTTCAGCGGCATCGGCCTCGGCACCTCGGGCCAGGTCAACCAGGCGTTTGTCAACGTGAAGATGGTGCCGCGCGGCGAGCGCGATATCCGCCAGCAGGAATTGATGGTGCAATTGCGCGAGGAACTGGCGCAGATCCCCGGCATCCGCGCGTTCCCCTCGCCCACGGCGCGCGTCGGCGGCCAGCGCGGCGAACCGCTGCAGTTCGTGCTGACCGGACAGAACCTGGCCGAGGTGGGGCGGCTGGCGGTCGAGTTGCAGGGCAGGCTCACGCGGGAAGCGCCGGGGCTGGGGCGCGTCGATCTCGACATGCAGCTCGATCTGCCCGAGCTCGTGTTCCGGGTGAACCGCGACAAGGCGGCGGCGCTCGGCCTGTCGGTGCAGGACGTGGCCACCGCCATCAACGTCATGAGCGGCGGCGCGGACGTGGCGCAATACAACGACGAGCCGGGCGACGGCCAGCGCTACTACATCCGCGTCAAGGCCGGCGAGGGCGTATTCAGCAAACCCGCCGATCTGCGCCGGCTGTACGTGCGCGCCAGGGACGGCAGCATGGTGCGGCTGGACAACGTTGCCAGCTTCGAGCAGAAACTCGGCGCCGCCGTAGTCGGCCGCTATGACCTCGCCTATTCCGCCACCTTCTATTCCTCGCCGACCATTCCGCTGGGCGAAGCGACGCAGAGACTGCAGCAGATCGCCGACGCGATGCTGCCGGCCGGCTACCAGGTCAAGCTCATCGGGCAAGCGGCCGAGTTCGGCAAAACGGTGGGCTACATGCTGTTCGCCTTCGGCCTCGCCATCATCCTGCTCTACATGGTGCTGGCCAGCCAGTTCAACTCCTTCATCCAGCCGTTCATCATCATGATGGCGCAGCCGCTGGCCATCATCGGCGGCGTGCTGGCGCTGTGGCTGACCGGCGCCACGCTCAACATCTATTCCATGATCGGCCTCGTGCTGCTGGTGGGGCTGGTGGCGAAGAACTCCATCCTGCTGATCGACCTGACCAACCAGCGGCGTGAGCAGGGCATGGGCGTCGACGTGGCGCTGCTCGATGCCTGCCCGACGCGGATGCGACCGGTGCTGATGACCTCCGCGACCATCATCCTCGCGCTGTCGCCGGCGGCGCTCGGCTTCGGCGCGGGAGCCGAGACCAACGGCCCGCTGTCCGTCGCGGTGATCGGCGGCATGGTCTCGTCCACCCTGCTCACGCTGGTGGTCGTGCCTGCGGTGTATTCGCTGGTGGAAGGCGGCTTGCAGCGCTGGGCGCTGCGCCATCCCGAGGCTGCCTAGCCGATCAGGAAGATCGTCGCCAAGCCGAGGACGATGAAGAAGCCGCCGCTATCGGTGATGGCGGTCAACATGACGCTCGCGCCGATGGCGGGATCGCGTCCCAGACGTTGCATCAATAGCGGGATGCCGATGCCCACCAGCGCGCCCAGCACCAGATTGAGCGTCATCGCGCTGGTCATCACCACCCCCAGCGGCACGCTGCGGTAGAGGAAATAGGCGAACAGTCCGGCGATGCCGCCCCATACCAGCCCGTTCAATCCGCTGATCGCCAGCTCCTTGTACATCAGGCGTTTTGCATTAGCCTGAGTGATCTGACCCAGGGCGAGCGAGCGGATGATGATGGTGGTGGTCTGGTTCGCCGAGTTGCCCGCGATGCCGGCGACGATGGGCATCAGCGTGGCGAGCGCGACAAACTTCTCGATGGTGCCCTCGAACTCGCCGATCACGCGCGAGGCGAAGAAGGCGGTGCACAGGTTCAGCGCCAGCCAGGTCCAGCGGTTCTGCGCCGACTTCCACACCGAGGCGAAGATGTCCTCCTCCTCGCGCAGGCCGGCCTGGTTCAGCAAGTCGCTATCCGATTCGGCGCGGATGAAATCCAGTACCACGTTCACCGTCACCCGCCCCACCAGTTTGCCATCCTCGTCGACCACCGGCGCGGACACCAGGTCGTAGCGCTCGAACGCCTGCGCCGCCTGGTCGGCCTTGTCGTCCGGATGCAGCTGGATGGTCTCCCGCAGCATCAGGTCGCCGACCACGACATCCGGCTCGTTGACCACGATCAGGTTGATCGGCAGCACGCCCTTGAAGCGGTCGTCGCGGTCCACCACGAACACCTGGTCGGTATGGTCGGGCAGTTCGTCGAAGCGGCGCAGGTAGCGCGACACCACTTCCAGCGTCACGTCCTCGCGCACATGCACCATGCTGAAATCCATCAGCGCGCCGACGGAGTCCTCGGGATACGACATGGCCGCGCGCAGCTGTTCGCGCTCCTCGATCGAGAGCGACTTGAACACGTCGCGCATCACGTTCTGCGGCAGGTCGGGCGCGAGGTCAGCGATCTCGTCGGTGTCGAGCTGCTCGGCCGCCGCACGCAGCTCCTCGCGGTTCATGGTGGCGATCAGCGATTCGCGCACCGCATCGGAAACCTCGATCAGGATGTCGCCGTCGCGGTCCGCCTTCACCAGATCCCACACCATCAGGCGCTGCTCGATGGGTAGTGCCTCCAGGATGTAGGCGATATCGGCGGGGTGCAGCTCGTCCAGCTTTTCGCGCAACTCCGCGAGATGGCGCTTGTGCACCAGCGTGTCGAGCAGCACATGGCGCTCGTCGCGCGGCAACTCCTGGCGGTGCGTCACCGTCTCTACCAATGCCTGTTTCTCCAGCAAGTGCAGCACTTGCTGGAGATGTTCCTGCACGTTGTCGGTGTAGTTGTGTTCGCGGTTTTCGGCCATGGTCGCGTCTCGTGGGGGCGCGCGTATTGTAAAGAAATTGGCCAGGTGGCGTAACAGATTCTCGGCACGCACGCGCTCCTCCGCACGATGTGTGCCGGCCGGACGGCCGCGTCATCCCGCCGGCGAGCACCGGGCCCGCCGCCCTGATATGCTGCCGGGCATGACGAATGGAGCCGAATCCCGATCACGCGCGGCAAGATGGCGTGGCCATGCCATCAATGTGCTGCTCATCGTCGCGCTCGTGGCCGGCATACGCTGGTGGCAGCAGCGCGACATGGCCAGCGGTGCGGCGCCTCTCCTGCAAGGCGTCACCCTCGGCGGGAGGCACTACCAATTGCCCGCACGCCCCGAGCACCCCGTGCTGGTGCACTTCTGGGCGACCTGGTGCCCGGTCTGCAGGGCCGAGCAAGGCAGCATCGCCGTCATCGCGCGCGACCATGCCGGCGTCGTCACCGTCGCCATGCAAAGCGGCGCGCCGCACGAAGTGGCACGCTATCTGCAGGAGCAGCAGCTGGACTTCCCAGTGGTGAACGATGCGGACGGGCGCATCGCCGCCGCCTGGGGCGTGCATGCCGTGCCTGCCAGCTTCATCGTCGCGCCGGACGGTACGATACGTTTCGTCGAGGTCGGCTACACCACCGAAGTGGGGCTCAGGTTGCGGCTGTGGCTGGCGGGGCTTTGAAGCGACGCGCCTACTCGTGGCGCAGCGCCTCGATCGGATCTAGGCGCGCCGCGCGCGTGGCCGGGACGTAGCCGAAGATCACGCCGATGGCGGCGGAGAAGCCGAACGCCAGCAGGTTGATGCCGGGGCTGAAGATGAACGGCAGCGCCAGCATGCCCGACAGCGCGTAGCAGGCGATGAAGGCCAGCAGGATGCCGATCAACCCGCCGAAGGTGGACAGCGTGACCGCCTCGGTGAGGAACTGCAGCAGCACCTCTTTTTCCAGCGCGCCGATGGCGAGGCGGATGCCGATCTCGCGCGTGCGCTCGGTCACCGACACCAGCATGATGTTCATGATGCCGATGCCGCCGACCAGCAGGCTTACCGCGGCCACCGCGCCCAAGAGCGCCGTCATCGTGCCGATGGTGCCGGACAGGGCCTTCGCGATCTCCTTGGTGTCCATCAGGTTGAAGTTGTCGTCCTCGTTGTCGGACAGTTTGCGCCGTTCGCGCATCAGCGCCTTGAGGTCGTCGAGCACCTGCTCGGTCGAGGCGCCGTCCGCCATCGAGATCAGGATGGTGTTCACGTCCAGCTTGCCGGTGAGGCGGCGCTGCACCGTGCGCAGCGGCATCACCACCGTGTCGTCCTGGTCGCGCCCCATGCCGCTCTGCCCCTTGGGGGCGAGCACGCCGATCACTTCGCACGAGAACTGCTTGATGCGCAGCATGTCGCCCACCGGGCTGCGCTCCTCGAACAGTTCCTTGACCACGGTGGCGCCGACCACGCACACGGCCTTGCCCGAGCGCTCCTCGGTGGCGTTGAAGATGCGCCCTTCCGCCAGCGTCCAGTTGCCCGCGGCGAAATAGTCGGCGTTGGTGCCGGTGATCGAGCTCAGCCAGTTCTTGGTGCCCACCACCAGCACGGTGGTGCGGCTCACCGAAGGCGCGACGGCGTTGAGCGAACCGACCTGGCTCTTGATCGCCTCGACATCCTCGGCCTTGAAGGGCGGCGCGCCGGAACTGCCGGCGCCCGGTCCCATGCGCTGCCCCGGCCGCAGCATCAAGAGGTTGCTGCCGAGACTGGTGATCTGGTCCGACACCGCCTGCGTCGCGCCATTGCCGAGCGTCACCATGGTGACCACCGCCGCGACGCCGATGACGATGCCCAGCACGGTGAGGAAGGAGCGCATCAGGTTGCGTTTTATCTCGCGCAGCGCGAGCAGCAGGGTGGTCCAGTTGATCATCGCGTCGCCCCGTTGTCCTTGTCGCTCTCGACCTGGCCGTCCACGAAATGCACGATGCGCCGCGCATAGGCGGCGATGTCCGGCTCGTGCGTCACCATCAGGATGGTGATGCCATGCTCGCGGTTCATGCCGACCAGCAGCTCCATGATCTCGTGGCCGCGCTTGGAATCGAGGTTGCCGGTCGGCTCGTCCGCGAGCAGCACCTTGGGGTTGGTGACGATGGCGCGCGCGATGGCGACGCGCTGCTGCTGGCCGCCGGAAAGTTCGGAAGAAGTATGGTGTTCCCAGCCGTCGAGCCCCACCGACTTGAGCGCGGCCCTTGCCATCTCATGTCGCGCCGCTGCCGTCTCGCCGCGATACAGCAGCGGCAATTCGACGTTCTCCTGCGCCGAGGTGCGCGCCAGCAGGTTGAAACCCTGGAACACGAAACCGAGATAGTTGCGGCGCAGCAAGGCGCGCTGGTCGCGCGAGAGGTTCTCCACATGCACGCCGTCGAACACATATTCACCCGATGTCGGCGAGTCCAGGCAGCCGAGGATGTTCATCGCAGTGGATTTGCCCGAGCCGCTCGGCCCCATGATGGCGACGAATTCGCCCTGCCGTATGGACAGGTCCACGCCGCGCAGCGCCTGGAAGGCGGCCTGCCCCTGGCCGTAGGTCTTGGTGATGGCGGTCAGCGTGATGAGCGGGGCATCTGCGGCAGAAGGATTAGCGCTGCTCATTTGGATGACTTCTGCGTTCCCGTGATCACGGCCATGCCGGGCTGTAGCGCGCCGCCCAGTATCTCCGTGTAGCGTCCGTTGGACAGTCCCGTGCTGACCTCGATGGCGACCGGCTGCTTGTCCTGCAACACCCACACTGTCTTGCTCGATCCCGCTGTGATTTTCACCTGTTTGGTTTGCACGGGTGCACGCGGCATCATGCTGGAAAGGAACGAGCCCTTCTTCTCCGCCTGCGCAGGCTGCACCGGCGTGAAACGCAATGCCGCGTTCGGCACCAGCAACACGCCCTGGCGATTCGCCGTCGAGATGTCGGCGGTGGCCGTCATGCCCGGACGCAGGCTGAGGTCACCGTTCGACACCTTGAGGATGGTCTTGTAGGTCACCACGCCCTCTGTGGTTTGCGCGCCGAAGCCCACGCGCATGATCTCGGCCGGATATTTGCGTCCGGGCCAGGCATCGACGGTGAAGCTGGCCATCTGGCCGACGCTGACCTGACTGACGTCGGCCTCGCCCACGTTCACCTGCAGCTCCATCGTTTCCAGATCTTCCGCCAGCGTGAACAACACCGGCGCCTGCAACGAGGCCGCCACGGTCTGTCCCGGTTCGATCTGGCGCTTGAGCACGATGCCGTCGATGGGCGAACGGATCGACGCCTTGGCCAAATTGGTCCGGTCCGAGCGCAGCGTCGCCGCGGCCTGGGCCGCCGCCGCGCGCGCATTGGCCTCGTTGGCTTTGGCGCGCAGCATCGCGGCCTCGGCGGCATCCAGCTCGTTCTTCGACGGCACCTTGCCGCCGGACAACTCGGAGACCTGGCGCAAACGCGCCAGATTGACGCTGGACTCCTTCACCGTCGCCTGCATCTGCGCCACCTGCGCCTCGGCGGACAGCACTGCGGCGCTCGACTTGGTCACCTGGTCGTTCAGCCGGGACAGGTCGAGCCGCGCCAGCACCTGGCCGCGCTTGACGCGGTCGTTCTCGTCCACCAGCACAGCTTCGACGATGCCCGACAGCTCGCTGCCCACATCCACCTGATTGGTCGGATACAGGTTGCCGGTGGCCGATACCGTCACCGCCAGATCGCCTTTGGCGGCTTCTTCGGTGAGATAGCGCGTGCCTGTATTGCCGGACGACGGATACACCAGCCAGCCAAGCAGCAGGAGCGCAACGATCGCCGCGCCCGCGCGGAGCAGGGTTTTGCTTTTTCCCGCTCGGACAGAAGCGACGATATCAAGGAGCAGTCTGTTGCGTGTTGTGCTGTCGTTACTCATGGTCGATCGCTTTCAATTTTTCGGGTTTCGCAGCAGTCGTTGCCGCGTCGTCGCTCCAGCCGCCGCCCAGCGCCTTGTACAGGCTGATCAGCGCGGACAGTTCGTCCATGCCGGCGCTGGCCAGATTGTCCTCGCTGGAGAGGCGGGTGCGTTCGGTATCCAGCACGCTCTGGAAGTCGATGAGCCCGCTCTCGTAACGCTGCCGCGCCAGCAGCGCGGCACTGCGCGCGGATGCCGCCGCCTGCTGCAATGCAGTCTGGCGCTCGCGGCTGTTGGCGTAGGCCGCCAGCGAATTCTCCACATCCTCCAGCGCGGTCAGCACCGATTTCTCGTAGGCGATCACGGCCTGTTGCTGCACGGCATTCTGCGCCCTGATGCGGCTGCGGATGCCGCCACCGTCGAAGATGGTCTGCGCGATACCGGCCGAGACCGAACGCGTGAGTGTGTCGGCCGTCCCGAGCGCGCCGAAGGTGAACGCCTTCCAGCCCAGGCTGCCGCTCAAGGAGAGTGAGGGATACAGCGCCGCGGTCTCCTGTCCGATGCGCGCGGTCTCGGCTGCGACCTTGCGCTCGGCGGCCTGCACGTCGGGACGCTGGCGCAAGGCGTCGGCCGGGATGGCGAGCGCGATCGCGTCCGGCAATGCGGGCAATGCGGCCGGCGCGGACAGTTGGTCGTGCAGCGCGGCGGGAAACTTGCCGAGCAATATTGCCAGCCGGTTCTCCGCCTTGGTCAGGCTGGTGTCGAGCGCGGGGATGCTGGCCTGCGTCTGGCTCAGGTTGCTGCGCGCCTGTTCCACCTCGAGCGACGTGGCGAGCCCGGCCTGCGCGCGCCATTCGGTGATCTGCAGCGTCTCGCTCTGCGCCGCCAGATTGTCGCGCGCGATCTGCAGCCGCGCCTGGAAACTGCGCAACTGCACATAGTTGAGCGCCACTTCGGCCGCCAGCGAGACCCGCGTGTTGTACAGGTTCGCCAGCGCGATGCCCGCATCGGCGTCAGCCGCCTCGACGGCGCGGCGCCGTCCGCCGAACACGTCCACCTCCCAGCTCGCATCGAAGCCGGCGCTGAACAGATCGCTGGTCGCGCCCGAGCCGACGGCGGCGCTGCCCTTGCTCCTGCTTCCAGAAAGCGAGCCCATCAACGACGGAAACAGACCGGCGTCCGCCAGGTCCAGGCGCGCGCGCACTTCGCGCAGCCGCGCCTGCGCGCTGCGCAGGTCGGGACTGTTCTGCAACGCCTCTTCGACCAGCGCAGTCAGCAGCGGATCGTTCAGGCGCTGCCACCAGCGCGAGACATCCTCGGCCTGCGTAGCACTGCTTCCCGCGGCGGCATTGGCCCAAGCCGCGGGCGCAGCGGGATCGCGCCTGACGTAGTCCGGCCCGACCGCACATCCGGCAAGCGGAATGAGCAGCAGAAGAATCCTGGGCAGTCTTTTTGTCTCCGGCTTCATTGACAGCGCCTTGCTCGCAGCATCGATAAGCCCGATTTTAGTGAGAGTGGGGGCGGAGCGGGCAAATTTGTTTTGGGCATGACAAAAAATATTCACGGGCGACGCCATGCATTCAACCAGCGCCATGTATCCGGCATATTTCGCGCAACGGCCGTTTTGTACGGATTTGTATCAATCGCCGCCGAGGCGCTTCCGGCGTCTCGCAGCACCTTCTCGCCGCATTGGGGATGTCCGAATAATTGCGA
>JBQGEN010000158.1:0-2328 GCA_052039615.1 Sideroxyarcus sp.
AACAATCGCGTCAACTCGGACGCCAGAAAGCTACGCTGCGCTCCGCTTCCTGGCGCCGGTTACGCGAAACGTTAGAACCCATGAGTCTCCTTCAGCAATTGCTCGACAAAGTTGATCGTGCTGATCTCTTTTTTGGAGTGAAGGTTGAATCAGTTCACACTGAGCGATTTTCGGGTGAAACTGCGTTGCATATCTTTGCCAAATGGGGTGATGCAGAAGCAATTTCGAACACTTGTTGAAAATGGGGCTGACCTTAACAAGGCTGGTGAAGATCGGAATACACCGTTACATTATGCCGCTATGGCAGGACATCTTGAAGCAGTGCAGTGCCTCGTCAAACTTGGAGCGAAGAATCAAAATGACATGTATGGCAACAGTCCGCGCCACTTGGCGAAAGATCACCCTGCAGTTGAAGCGTTTCTTGCTGAAAATGGCTTCTACCCCTACGCTCAAGTTCGCTCCCTTCGGTCGCTGGGACGCGCCTTCGGCGCCCCTTAGCTACACGTTGGGCACTCATATGAACGATGAGCCGCAGAACCTTAATATTCCGCTCGAACGAAACGAGCATTGGGGGTTGAAACTTTTATTAGCGAGTGTCGTGGCCGTATGTTTTTCGTCTATTTTTAATCCAGATTTCGCAATTGTTTTTGCAGCTTCTTGCACAGTTGGTTTGCCAGTTTTTTGGTTTTTCTTTTTTCCACCTCATCTTGCCGCCACGCTTCTACAGCGGGGGCGCTTTGGCCTTGGGTATGTTGGCATGTCCGTATTGCTTTACGCATACTTTGCCCTATCAAAAAAAGTTCTCGTCCCCTTTGTGGCTGGTGTAATTGAGCATGTCTTTCTGTAAAAAAAGATTATTCGCAGGGGCTGGTAATCCACGCGTTACGCCCAACCCATCAGTCGAGAGGGACAGTAACCTTCCCCCAAAATAATTGACACCTCCCCCTAACGGAACGGAGGTGTTACATGGCCAAATCAAGACCGCCCAAAGTGCATCGCTACAGCATGCACTTCAAGGCAACGGCAGTACGACTCAGTGATCTTCCCGATGTCCTGATTCAGGATGTCGCCGAGGCACTGGACATTCACCCCTGGGATTGATTGTGACCAAGGGAGTCAAGCTGGATGACGAGACTGTCTCCGAACTCAAACGACTGCGCGATCTGGAAAAGAAGTACAAGCTGCTACAGCAGGAGCATGAACTCCTAAAAAAAGCCATCCGGTTTGCTTCCGATCAAAAACGGAAGTCTTCGAGTTCATCGAAGCAAACCGGGAAAACAACTCCATCGCGTTGATGTGCCGTGTGTACGGTGTCACCCGCGCCGGCTTCTATGCCTGGTGCAAGCGCAGCCCCAGTCGCGGAGCGCAGGAGAATGTGTCCTTATCCGTTCAAATCAGGCGGATACACCAGGCCAGTCGCGGCATTTATGGCAGCCCGAGGGTGTATCGCCGGTTACGCGAGATGGGAGTGAACGTGGGCGAGAACCGTGTGGCCAAGCTCATGCGCTGCTGTGGCATCAAGGGGCGGTGGGCGACTCTGCGTTACACCTCGCCCAATCTGAAGAAATTCTTTGGTAGCTTGTCCAATCAACAATATGAACATCCGGCAGATGAATTGAATCAGGTATGGGTCGGCGACATCACGTATCTGAAAGTGGGCTCGATCTACCGCTATCTGGCAGTGGTGATGGATCGGTGTTCACGACGGATCATCGGCTGGGCTTTCGGCCAGCAGAAGAATGTCGCATTGACCTTGCGTGCGCTCAACCATGCGGTGGGCAAGCGCCGTCCACCACCGGGTCTGATCTTCCACACAGATCGGGGCATTGAATACTATGCCAATGCCTTCCGCGAGCGGCTGAAGCAATTGCGTATCACCCAGAGCATGAACCGCCCCGGCAAGGTGACGGACAATGCCTATATGGAGTCCTTCTTCCATTCGATGAAGGCGGACGTGATTCATGGCAACACCTTCAGCGAGGACAGCCAGATGTTAGCCGTACTGCGCAGCTATATTCCTTTTTATAACCACAGTAGAATGCACTCGTCACTCAATTATGTGTCGCCCGCGAAGTATGAAATTCAGTTCGCTTAATCAGGTGTCAATTAAATCGGGGGAAGATTCCAGCCCAGAAGCGGGCTGCCCCTCACTTTCACGTTAGAAGGTGAGAGCGCATGAAGATATTCGGCATAACTCTAATTGTCTTTTCTGCTGCAGTTTTGCTGCTGCACTTCACAGGCAGTTACTACGCCGCTGGTGTGTGCCCTGATGCCAGTCAAGTCTATGACTCCGGCACAAGCCAATGTTTACCTTACGCCAAAAGCTTT
>JBQGEN010000159.1:0-1830 GCA_052039615.1 Sideroxyarcus sp.
AGAACGTGCGCGGGAAACCGGTTCCGGTGATTTCATCTTCATCCCACGATCCATCGGGTTTTTGCGAGCGAAGAAGATAACGCAAGCCACGTTGGACGCTCGGCCGGTCCAGATCGCCACAAGCGCATATGCCCATAATCGCCCAAGCGGTTTGCGACGCGGTACTCGGCCCAATACCTTTAGTCGATGGATTTTCGTACGTACCACAGGTTTCGCCCCAGCCGCCGTCGCTGTTTTGGCAGCTCTCAAGCCAATCGCGTCCGCGCAAAATCCAGTCCTGAGTCATATCTTCACCGATTGCGCGCAGGCCACGTAGCACCTGCCAGGTGCCATAGATGTAATTCACTCCCCACCGTCCGTACCACGAACCATCGTCATCTTGAGTGGCGACTAAATATTTGATCGCGTCGCGAACGCATTCCGCATTGCGATCGAACCCGATGTAGCCAAGCAACTCGAGGGTGCGCGCAGTCAAATCGCTGCAGGTGGGATCGAGAATCGCGTTGTGATCCGCAAACGGCATATCTTCCAACCATGGCGTTGTCACGTTCTTATCGAACGCCGCCCAGCCGCCGTCGCGACATTGGAAACTGAGTTGCCACCCAAGCGCGCGGCGAAACAATTGATTGAGCGATTGTGAGTCTTTCGGTTGAACAAGTCTCAGTGCCATTAACACCATGGCAGTGTCATCAGTGTCGGCGTAATAGACGTTGTTATACTCGAACGCCCAGCCACTGGGTTCGGGATACGAATTGTTGACCGCCCAATCGCCGCGGATTCGCACTTCCTTGTTGACCAGCCATTCGGCGGCTTTTTGCAATGCGGGATGCTCCGGTGAAAGACCAGCGTCTGCGAGCGAAATAATCGTGATCGCAGTATCCCAAACGGGCGAGAGGCACGGTTGAATTCTGAAATCGTTGGGATCGTCAACGAACAAGCCGGCGAAATTCTTTTCCGCTTTCGCATAAACTGGATGTGTTTTTGAATACCCGAGCGCACGCAGAGCGATCATGCAGTTCAGCATCGCGGGATAAACCGCGGCGAGACCGTCGCTTCCCTCCCTGATCCGCTCGACCATCCAGCGCTCCGCCGCCTCCAAGGCGCGCTGCCGCAGCAAGCCGATACGAAGCGGTTGTAGAAATTTTAGGGTGTCGTCAAGGCGGAGGAAGAAATTGCGCCAGGTCCAGAATTTTTCGCTGCGCGAGAGGCGCAAATCCGCCTGCTCTGTGCCGAGGGGATATAGCTCATGCAGTTGCTTTTCTCCGGGCAAAATCCGCGTGGGTTTAAAATGATTGATAATGGATAGCGGAATGAGCATCGCGCGGCTCCACGACGACATTTTATAAATGTGAAAAGGAGCCCAGCTCGGCAGGAGCACCATCTCCACTGGAATTGCCGGCAAATATTTCCACGGGAACACACCAAGCAACGCGAGGTAAAGCTTGCTGAACGTGTTCATCTGGGGAATCCCGCCCAGGCGCATGATTGTCGCGCGCGCTTCCTGCATAAACGGCGCGTCCACGGAACACCCGGCAAGCTTCAGGGCAAAATACGCCTTCACGCACGCATTAATCTCGCTTGGCCCACCGTGATAAATGTTCCAACCGCCGTCGGGCAGTTGGCGTTTAAGAATGTGACGCACGCAACGCCGCTGCAGTTGCGCGTCGACTTCGCCACACCAATGCATAAACACGACGTAGTCGGAGCACAGTGTGCTATCGACCAGCAGCTCCCCGCACCAATGCCCATCAGATTGTTGCTGCAGCAATAGATTCTCCTGAGCGAGCGATATGGCCCCTGAAATCTCTTCGTTTGCCGCCGAGTAAGATT